>JAUIKJ010000053.1 GCA_030430835.1 Candidatus Hydrogenedentota bacterium | reverse complement strand
CTCCCCCTCCGGCACCCTGCAGCGCAGGGCGTAGGGCTTGTCCCCCTGTGCCGCGATTTCTTCGGCCGAAGCGTCGCGCCAGGGGCTGCGGAAGGCGGTGGACTTCTTCTCGGCCCGCGCCTGTTCGCGCATCGCCTCGAGTTCGTCCTTGTCGAGAAAGCACTTGAAGGCCTTGCCCTCCGCCAGCAGTTTCTCCGCCGCAGCCACGTGCAGCGCCTTACGCTCGGACTGGCGGTACGGCCCCAAGGCGCCCCGCGCCGCCTCCCCACCGAAGGCCGGCCCCTCGTCCCAGTCGATGCCCAGCCAGCGGAATCCCTCGCACATCGCCTGCACGAAGGTCTCGTCTGTCCGCTCCGCGTCCGTATCCTCCAGCCGCAGCACAAAGGTGCCCCCGCTGTGCCGCGCCAGCAGCCAGTTGAACAACGCCATCTTCGCCGTGCCGATATGCAGAAAGCCGGAGGGCGAAGGCGCAATCCGGCAACGAATCTCTTCCATGAATGTCTCCTTGGGGTGTAGGCGCGGAAGTGTATCATCCGGCGACAGGATCGATCATTGCGGCACCGTGCCTTTGTATCGGATAATCAGGGTATCGTCGCACACTATTTCGCGCGGCACACCCACAGGAACACGCATGAGCGACGCCCCCGACAACACGAAATCCGGAACCGACTTTATCCGCGCCGCGATCCGCAAGGACCTGGACGCGGGAACCTACCCCGGTGTGACCACCCGTTTCCCGCCGGAGCCGAATGGCTACCTGCATATGGGTCACGCGAAGTCGATCTGCCTGAACTTCGGCCTGGCCGAGGAATTCGGCGGGAAGTGCCATCTGCGCTTCGACGACACGAACCCCTGCAAGGAAGAGGATGAATACGTCCAGTCCATTCAGGAGGACGTGCGCTGGCTGGGCTTCGACTGGGGCGACAACCTGTTCTTCGCGTCGGACTATTTCGACCAGCTCTATGCTTGGGCGGAGCAGCTCATCGAACAGGGCGACGCCTATGTCTGCGATTTGAGCCTGGAAGAAATCCGCGAGTACCGCGGCACGCTGACCGAGCCGGGCAAAGCCAGCCCCTATCGCGACCGAAGTGTGGAGGAGAATCTCGATCTCTTCCGCCGCATGCGCGCGGGGGAATTCGAGGATGGCACGCGCGTGCTCCGCGCGAAAATCGACATGGCCTCGCCAAACCTGAATATGCGCGACCCGGTGCTCTACCGTATCCTGCATGCCCACCACCACCGCACGGGCGACGCGTGGTGCATCTATCCCATGTACGACTTTGCACACGGGCAGTCCGACTCGATCGAAACGATCACGCATTCCATCTGCACGCTGGAGTTCGAGGCGCACCGGCCGCTCTACGATTGGTGCATCCAGTCGCTGGGCATCTACGCGCCGCGCCAAATCGAATTCGCGCGGCTGAACGTGAACTACACCGCGCTCAGCAAGCGCAAGCTCCTGCGCCTCGTGCAGGATGGGCTGGTCGCGGGTTGGGACGATCCACGCATGCCCACGATCTCGGGCATGCGCCGGCGTGGCTATCCGGCCGAGGCCATCCGCGACTTCTGCGCGGCCATCGGCGTGGCCAAGGCGGACAGCACGGTCGACATCGCCTGGCTGCACCACTTCATCCGTGAGCGGCTGAACAAGTCCGCCGCGCGGTACATGGCCGTGCTGCGTCCGCTCAAGGTCGTCATCGAGAACTACCCCGAGGGTGAGACGGATATGATGCAGGCGGTAAACAATCCGGAAGACCCGGACGCCGGTTCCCGCGAGGTGCCCTTCTCCAAGGTGATCTACATCGAGCAGGACGACTTCATGGAAGACCCGCCGAAAAAGTTCTTCCGCCTCGGCCCGGGACGCGAGGTGCGCCTGCGCTACGCCTATTTCGTGACCTGCACGGACGTCATCAAAGATCCGGACACCGGCGCGATCGTCGAGCTGCGTTGCACCTACGACCCCGCGACCCGCGGCGGCGACGCGCCGGACGGCCGCAAGGTGAAGGGCACGATTCACTGGGTCTCTGCCGAGCATGCCGCCGACGCCGAGGTCCGGCTCTACGACAATCTCTTCAGCGCCGAGGATCCCGAGGAGTTTCCGGAAGGCGAGGACTGGACCGTGAACCTCAACCCGGATTCCCTCGAAACGATCACGGCCAAGATCGAGCCGGCGCTGGCCGCGCTGGCCGCGGGTGAGACGGTGCAGTTCGAGCGCCTCGGTTACTTCTGCACCGATTCCAGGGACCACGCCGCCGGGCAACCGGTCTTCAACCGCACCATCGGCCTGCGCGATTCCTGGGCAAAGGTGAAGGCCAAAGGCTAGCGCGTGCCGAACCGCGGGCCTCAGTCGGCTCCCGATGCCGGCGGCACCAATCCCGCGTCGACCAGTTCCTGCGCAAGAATCTTCGTCGCGAAGGCGTGTCCCGCTGCATTGAAGTGGACATCCTCAATCTGAAAATGGAAGGGGCCCTCGCCCGCCTGTGCGGCTTCGCGGAAGCGATCGGCGAAGAGAATCACCGGAAACTCCAGTGCAGCCCCAATCTGCGCCAGCCGGCGATCGGGCCGATCCAGATCGAGTTCCAGGCCCGGATAGGTCGCCGTAATCATTTCCTGGTACGCGGGATCCGTTTGGAGTTGGGTCGGAATCGCGAAGACCGCGAATGCGGCACCCGCCGCTTCGGACATATCGCGCATCGCGCCAAGCACTTTCCCGGTAATCTGCCAGCTTTCCTCAAGGGCCGCCGGCGCGGGGTCCAGTGAGGGGTCTGCCAGGTAGGGCTGGTAAACATCTTCGGGCGCGTGCTTGGGAGGGCGCAGGCGCGCCATCGATTTGTTCGCCGCCGTCTGCACCAGCATCGCCATCGCGGAAAAAGCGAGAGGATTGCCCGCGTGGTCCGTGTCGGTGACCTTCACCACCTGTTCTGCAATGCCCTGCGCGTTGCGCTCGGGATCCGGAAAGCTGAATTCAAGTGCGCCGCTCTCCGCGTTCCACTTCGCATAGGGCCGTCCCCAGGTCAACCGGTACTCCGGTGCCCAAATGCGCGCGTTGAGATCGTAGGCGTTGTCGCGCAGATCGTTGAAGAGAAACATCGAGACCAGCACCAGGTCCGGCGCGTACTTCAGCCCCTCCTCCTGGAGATAGAAGTACTGCTGTATCGTGCCGTAACCCGGCGTGCCCAGGTTGATCACTTCGACCTGTTGCGCCGCAAGCGCCTGCTCCAGCAGATAAGGCAGGGCCTGTTGCCGCGTCACCTCGCGTGCGAACATGAACGAGTCGCCTAGCAGGACGATACGAAAGGTCCCTGGCGGTTTCTCGTAGCTGACCTCGTCGTCGTTCATCCCTCGGGAGTTGGTGCGCGTGGTGATTGCATAGTCCAGGGTCTGGTGGAAGGCCTCGCCGTTCGGCATGATCTGCCAGCCCCGCTTCGGATGCGCGATCTGCAACAGCTTGTGGTCCCGAAACTGCGGGGTTGAGAGCGACCCGTACAGCAAGATACGCGCACCGCACTCCACCAGCAGCAGCGCGAACAGCGTGCTACCCAGCAATAGGGCGATAGAGACCAGCACCTGCCGCGCACGCGACGAGGCCGGCGTGGTGCCATGGACTTCTGGGACATCGGAGGGCGAAGGCGCTGTGGAACTCATAGGATTTATTGCTTGAACACGGCGGTAGTTGGCTTGGGGAAGGCCAATTGAGGCGGGTCGATCCCTTTATACGCGACAGGGCGACGCCCGTGTCCATGCCCGCTGGTTGGCCAAGGCCGAGTTTACTCCGCACCACCGGCCAGGATCCAATACCCGGAGACTGGATACGCACGAAGAGGCGATGCACAAGACACTTAGCGCATCCCATCCCCGTCCTGGAACGGCGCCATTCTTTGGGGTGGTCATGGCGGCCCGGCTTCCGAACGACAAGCGCCAACCGCCACGGCGCGCTCAGGCCCGGTCCTCCCGGCCATTTGACAACGGCATGGCCAAATTCCTACAATACGGTATCCTTTTTTCTCCAAAAGAAATGTAAATTGTATGAATTCCACAATCGCACCCGCCGGCACCATGACCAACCCGAAGGACAGTTCGGACATCGCTGAGTTCGCGCTGCTCTTTGAGATCAGTCAAATCCTGGATCGAAGCGTCGACCTGCGTGACGAACTCGGCCCCGTGCTCAAGGCCATGGAACGCAATACGGGCATGCTGCGCGGCACGATCACCCTCGTGGACAGGGAGAATGGCGAGCTCTACATCGAAGCCGCACACGGACTCTCCGGCGATCAGGCCGAACGCGGGCGCTATAAGAAGGGTGAAGGGGTCGTTGGCCAGGTGGTGGAATCCGGCAAGCCGGTGGTGATCCCCCGCGTGTCGCAGGAACCGCTCTTCCTGAATCGCACCAAGGCACGCAAGAATCTCAACAAGGACGAGATTTCCTACATCTGCGTGCCCATCAAGATGGAGACCGCCGTCATCGGCGCATTGAGTGCGGACCGACTCTTCGACGCGGATACCGCGCTGGAAGAAGATTTGCGGCTTCTCTCCATTATCGCTTCGATGATTGCACAGGCCGTGCGCCTGCGTCAGGAACACCAGGAAGAGCGCAAGCGCCTGCTCGACGAGAATACGCGCCTGCAGCATCAGTTGCAGGAGAAGTTTCGCCCGGCCAATATGATCGGCCGCTCCAGTGGCATGCAGGCTGTTTTCGATCTCATCGCCCAAGTCGCCAAGAGTGATGCCACCGTATTGATTCGCGGCGAGAGCGGCGTGGGCAAGGAACTGGTTGCCCATTCCCTGCATTACAACAGCAGCCGCGCGAGCAAGGCCTTTGTCCGCGTCAACTGCGCAGCGCTGCCCGAATCCGTGATCGAGAGCGAACTCTTCGGCCATGAGAAAGGCGCCTTCACGGGCGCGATCGACCAGCGTAAGGGCCGCTTTGAACTGGCCCACGGCGGAACCATCTTCCTCGACGAAATCGGCGATCTCTCCCCACAGACCCAGGTAAAACTCCTGCGTGTGCTGCAGGAGCGTGAATTCGAGCGCGTCGGCAGCGCCGAGCCGCACAAGGTGGATGTCCGCGTCATTGCCGCAACGAACCGCGACCTGGAAGAGTTGATCAAGGACAACACCTTCCGACAGGACTTGTACTACCGCCTCAATGTCTTCCCGGTACACATCCCGCCGCTGCGCGAGCGCCGCACGGACATCCTGGAGTTGGCGAACTTTTTCGTCGAAAAGTACAGCAAGGTCAACGCGAAATACGTGCGCCGAATTTCCACCCCCGCCATCGACATGCTGATGAGCTATCACTGGCCGGGCAACGTGCGTGAACTCGAGAACGTCATCGAACGCGCGGTGCTGTTGACCACGGACGACGTGGTCCATGGCCATCACCTGCCCCCCACGCTTCAGACCGCCGAGGCCTCCAACACGAAGATTCAGGGACGCCTCGACGAAACGCTCGCGCGGGTCGAACGCGAGTTGCTCATCGAAGCGCTCAAGAACGCCAAGGGCAACAAGGCCCAGGCCGCGCGTGATCTTGGCATCACCGAGCGCCTGATGGGCCTGCGCGTCAAGCGCCACAACGTCGAGCCGAAGCAGTTCAAGTCCTGAGCCCGCCCCACCCGCCGTGCGCCGCCACGGCCCCGCCGTGCCGCATCGTGCCAACCGGCCAACCGGTACCGTTCGGAAACTTTCGCCTCCCATTCCCTACGCCACGGTATGTCCAACGGTTCCGTTGGTATCCTCCGCCGCAGCACCGCGCGCATCGATGATTATTGTAAGTAGTTAAAAATAATTTACTTACAAAATACACCCAACTCCAAAAGCGAAAATTGGCACCACGATTGCTCTAAGGTAGTTGTTCCGCACCTTCCACGCGGAATGTCCGTACTTAACCTTGGGTCAATTGTGGAAGTCAACTTGGAAAGGAGTTGTCATGCATTGGAAGAAGCAGAAATGGTGTGCCTTGCTCGCGCTCGCGGTCTTGGCGGGAACAATGGGGCTCTCGTCCGTGGCCTATGCGCAGGACGATGCCGAGGTGGTGGCGGCGACATCGACGGATATTGAAGGCCTGCAGAACAACCTGAACATCGTGTGGACCTGTGTCGCGGCGTTCCTGGTGTTCTTTATGCAGGCCGGCTTCGCCATGGTCGAGACCGGCCTGACGCGGGCCAAGAACGTCGTGAACATCTTGATGAAGAACTTGATGGACTTTTCGATCGGGTCCCTCGCGTTCTTCCTCTTCGGCTTCGGCCTGATGTTCGGCACCAACGCCACGGGGTGGTTCGGCACGGACAACTTCCTGCTGGGCTTTGTGGAATACGGAGATTCGCTGGACAGCCAGTGGCCCTTCACCTTCCTCATTTTCCAGACGGTCTTCGCCGCGACGGCGGCCACGATCGTTTCCGGTGCCATGGCGGAACGCACGAAGTTCTCCAGCTACCTGATCTACAGTGTGGTGATCACCGGCTTCATCTATCCGGTCTTCGGCAGCTGGGCGTGGAACGCGCTCTTCAGCAACGGCGGCTGGTTGGAAGGTATGGGCTTCCTCGACTTCGCCGGTTCGACCGTCGTCCACAGTGTCGGCGGCTGGCTCGCGCTCGCGGGCGCCATCGTCCTCGGCCCGCGCCTGGGCAAGTATGGCCCCGACGGCAAACCCCGCGCGATTCCGGGCCACAACATGGCCCTCGCCGCCCTCGGCGTGTTCATCCTGTGGTTGGGCTGGTTCGGCTTCAACCCCGGCTCCACCACGACGGGTGACGGTTCCATCGGCTATATCGCCGTGACCACCAACCTCGCCGCGGCCGGCGGCGCGATCAGCGCCATGATTGCCGCCTGGATCCTCATGAAGAAGCCGGACGCCTCGATGAGCCTGAACGGCGCGCTCGCCGGTCTCGTGTCCATCACCGCGCCCTGCGATGCGGTCTCCCCCGTCGGCGCCATCATCATCGGCATCATCGGCGGTGTGATCTGCGTGGTCAGTGTGCTGGCCATTGACCGGGTGCTCAAGGTCGACGATCCGGTCGGTGCGGTCAGTGTCCACGGTGTCTGTGGCGCCTGGGGCACCCTGGCGGTCGGCCTGTTCAACCTGGAAGCCGGCCTCTTCTACGGCGGTGGCGTGACGCAGCTCGGCATCCAGGCCATCGGTGTGGGCGCGGGCTTCGTCTGGGCCTTCGGCATGGGCCTCGTGCTCTTCCTCGCCATCAAGTACACGGTCGGCCTGCGCGTGACCGAAGAAGAGGAAATGGCGGGTCTCGACGACGGCGAACACGGCATGGAAGCCTACTCCGGTTTCCAGATCTTCACGAACCAGTAAACCGGCGCCAACCCCCAACCCATAAGGAGATTATCTACCATGAAACTGGTGATAGCCTACATACAGCCTGAAAAACTGAACAACGTCAAACAGACCCTCTTCGAGGGCGGCATCACGAAGATGTCCGTGACCAACTCGCTGGGCTGCGGCCAGCAGGGCGGTTACCACGAGTCCTACCGCGGGGTGGACATCGAGGTTAACCTGCTCCGCAAGGTGCGCCTGGAGATCGCCGTGAACGACGACTTCGTCCAGCCCACAATCGATGCGATTGTGCGGGGCGCGAAGTCCGGCAACATCGGCGACGGGAAGATCTTCATTCTCGACATGCAGGAGTGCGTCCGAATCCGCACGGGGGAACTCGGAATGGCGGCCATCGGCTAAGGCCGAGCCCGGGGGCGCCGCCTTCCACCGCCCGATGAGGCGGGTCAGGAATCAAAGAGCCCTCCCGCCAGGAAGCGCGCAAGCGCTTCCCCATTGCCCAAGGGTGGCGCGTATACCATACGGTATACGCGCCATTCTGGTTTGTGGGGCGCATGCCCCCGATCCAAAACACCAAACACCCGCAGCGCGCCAACACAAAAAAACCGTAGCGGTCACGAATGACCGCTACGGTATGCTGGGATTATCTGGTGGAGCTGAGGGGGATCGAACCCCTGACCTCTGCATTGCGAACGCAGCGCTCTCCCAACTGAGCTACAGCCCCGACTGGAGGCAAGATGCTAGCAAACGATGGCGCCTCCCTGCAACTTTCCGTTGCCCAGTAGCTTAGCCGTGGCGCACGTCGCGCTGAATCAGGTGGAGAAATTCCTGCCGCGTCATGGCCTCATCACGAAAACTCCCGAGTACGGTCGAAGTCGTCATCACGGAGTTCTGCTTCTCGACGCCGCGCATCATCGAACAGAGATGGCGGCATTCGATCACCACCCCCGCGCCCTCGGCGTTGGTTTGTTCCATGATGGCTTCGGCGATCTGCGAGGTCAGCCGTTCCTGGATCTGCAGGCGCCGGCTGAAGTAGTCCACGATACGGGCCAACTTGCTCAGTCCAAGTACTTTCTTATCCGCGATGTAACCAATGTGACAGCGGCCGAAGAAGGGCAGCATGTGGTGTTCGCAGAGGCTGTAAATCTCGATATCGCGCGAAATGATCATGTTATTCGACTCGGCCTGGAATACCGCACCGTTGATCAGTTCATTGAGGTCCTGCCGATAGCCGGAGGTCAGGAACTCGTAGGCCTTCGCCACGCGATGGGGGGTCTTGAGCAGACCCTCGCGCTGGGGATCCTCGCCCAGTTCTTTCAACAGTTCCGTGATCAGTTCGGCTACACGTTCCTGATTCATGATACGTACCTCGCTTTCATTGCCTGACTGAATTCTACTTCTTCCGGAATGTCCGGTGCGCCCAGCTCCGTTCCATCGCCGGGTGGGCGCAAGCCCGGCGCGATGGCCAGGACACCCGCGGCCAGAAAAGGCCGGGTGTACAAATCCGGATCCGGCACCACCAGTCCCGGCTCCTCAATGACACAATCGCCATAAAGCAACACATCCAGGTCAATCGTGCGCGCAGCGTAGGGATCACTGTCCCGGCCGCGGCCCAGATCCGCCTCAATTCCGCGGAGCACGTCGAACTTCAGGGAGCGCGCCGAAAGCGTGGTGTAAACACGCACGACGCCGTTCAGGTAATCCGGCTGCTCCGGACGGCCGATGGCCGCGCTCCGGTAGAAGGGCGACAGATCGGCGATGCCCAAGGCAGTATCGATCCGCTCCAAGGCCGCGGCGATATTCGCTTCCGGCGCAATGTTGGACCCCAGCCCGATATACACCGCTACCCGCGCGGGCGCGGACTCAACGCTCAAGGCTGACCTCCACCGCCACGCTTTCGGCAAAACGCAGCGCCCCCGGCTTGTCGAGGGTCACATCCGCCCGTTGTACCAGCGCATGCGACAGGCATTGCTCCGCAATCGCATCGGCGAGGCGCTCCACGAGAAAATAGTTGGATCCTTCCACGAGCGACACCAGGGATTTCTTGAGGGTCTTGTAGTCCACGGTATCCTCGATACGGTCCGACTTCCGTGCCGTGGAAAGATCCGCGTGAAGCACGACGTTCACAATCACGTCCTGCTTGTGAATGCGCTCGTCGTCGTTGATGCCGATGATACAACGCAGACGAAGGTCACGAATACAGATACGATCCAATTGCTTAGCCATAGACCTGTCCTCTCATGTGGCGGCCACCGTCGACATATAGGGTCTGTCCGGTGACAAAAGCGCTCTGCAGTAAAAAGATTACGCCGTCCGCGATATCCTCGGGTGAACCCACGGCATGCAGCGGGTTCGTCTCCGCGAGGGCTTCGAGATAGCTGGCCTCCTTCCCCTCGGGGGGAAGGATTAGCCCCGGCGCGACAGCGTTTACCCGAACCTGCGGGGCGAAGGCAAGCGCCATCATCCGGGTCAGATCATGCAGCACGCGCTTGCTGATGTGGTAAGGCACGTGCGTCGAATCGAAGTCGGTCACGCGCGAATCCAGCAGGTTGATGATGCCGCCCGCGCGCCCCTGCGCCGCCAGCGCCCGCCCCAGCACGAGGGGTGCCCAGGCATGCAGCCGGATATTCGACTCCAACGCACCCAGCGTAAAATCCTCGATCCGATCTTCCGGAAATAGGCTCGCATTGTTGATCAGAAAGTCGATCGGGCCCGCCGCCGCATGGGCCTGTGCCCAGGCCCCCGCTGCATCCGCAGCAAGGTCGGCGGCGACCACCTGTCCCCCCACCTCCGCCGCGAGCGCTTCCGCCGCCTCCCGCGAGGTGTTGCAATGAATGACCACGCGCACCTCCGCGCGCGCCAGTGCCCGAACAACCGCCGCGCCGATACGCCGGGCTCCGCCCGTGACCAGTGCCGTCTTGCCCTGCAACTCAATCCTGTGGGACATCGCACAAAGACCCCGCCCTGAAAACACGCGCCGGGGCGTGTCTAACGCCCCGGCCCAACCATGAACACTAGTATAACGAAAGCCGCCGCGGCGCTATTCCGCGCCGTCACCCGGTGCCATCGGCGGTGCCTGCGCTGCGCCTTCGGCGATATCCGAGGCGGGCAGCAGAATCGGCATGATGTTGTCCCGGCCCGTGCTGCTCATAATCGTGCGCATTACGAAGATGCCGATAAACTTCCCGTCCATTGTGAATGCGGGCGACCCGGACGCCGTGTTGGTCGGGTCATTGCCGGGCACGTAAAAACGGCGCGGCTTCTCGACCACCGCTTCGATCCACTCGAAAGACGCGGTGTGAACCCGGTTCGCCACTTTGCCCAGACGGTTCAGGGTCACGACCCGATCCAGGATCTCCGCCCTACCGTTCTCTTCCAGCGACACATGGGCCATGGGCTCCGCCAGCGCTTCACGCGGCCGGATATAGGCGAGGTCCAGATCGTTGTCGCGCAGGATGACCGTGGCGGGGACCTCACCGCCGTCTGCGGTCAGTATCTTCACGTCGCTCACTTCCACTTCAAACTTGAAGTCCGATCCCATTCCCGCCGGCATCATGTTGCGATACATACTGGAAGGATCCGTGGACGACAGCGCCGTGACGATCAGGCCGTCGGGACCGATTACGGTACCCGTGATCTCTTCCTTCGATTCGTCTTCCTCAGAGGGCTGTCCCATCATCGAGAATTTCTGCTTGACCACCAGCTCGATCGTCACCACCGTGTCCCGGTACTGCTCGAACACGGCGCGACCCTGCGCGCCGATGTCCTCGGCCAGCACCGCCGGCGCGCATACCACCACCAACGCAATCAAAATCCGTTGAAGCATTCGATACCTTTCCGGGACTAGGCGTCCCACTGTGGCTCCAGTTCAATGAACAGTGTGTGAATACCCCGCAACACCTTGATCACCACCGATTCCGGTTCCGCTTCCGCAATAGCCGCCATGGACGATTCGACATCGTCGATGCCGCCGATGACCTTGCCGTCGATCGTCTGAATCAGATCGCCGATGGCCAGTTGCCCCAAGGCCGCCCAACCGCCCGGCTTCACCTGATCCACCAGC
>JAUIKJ010000052.1 GCA_030430835.1 Candidatus Hydrogenedentota bacterium | reverse complement strand
CCCGATGGCGGATTCGGCATCGCCGCCGGGTTCGCAAGCAATCCCCTGGACACCGCACTGCCCCTGCGCGTGCCGGGGTTCGCCGGGGAAGGGGCCGACGCGGCGCGAGCCTTCCTGCTGGCGGCGCAGAATCCGGACGGTGGCTGGCCAAAGGACATTGACTGGCTGGCAATCATCCCGATGGCGGAGGTGGAGAAAATCGCGGGCGAGCGCCTGCACCGGAGCAGCCTGGACAACCGGAATACCTGTCCGCAGATTCGCTATCTCGCGGAGGCCTTCAACCGGAGCGGCGAGAAGAAGTACCGCGAAGCCGCGGTGCGCGGCCTCGACTATGTGCTCGCGGAGCAGCGCCCCAGTGGCGGCTGGCGCGGAGCGGATGTGGACGCCATCACCTACAACGACGACGTGATGCTCAACTGCATGCGCCTCTTGCAGGAAGTGCGCGCGGGCGACGCGCCCTTCGCTTGGGTGGATGCGGACCTGCGCGAGCGCTGCGGCGCGGCGCTGGACCGCGCGGTCGACGTGACACTCCGCTGCCAGATCGTCGTAAACGGCGTGAAGACCGCCTGGTGTCAGCAGCACGATCATAAGACCCTCGCGCCGGTGAAGGCGCGCACCTATGAGCTCCCCTCCATCACGCCCTCCGAGAGTGCGGCCATCGTCCGCTTTCTCATGGCGCTGCCGGATCCCTCTCCGGAGATCATCGCGGCCGTCGATGCCGCCGTCGCGTGGTTCGATCGCGTGAGGATCGAGGGCATCCGGATCGAACAGATCGAGATCGACCCCGAGCGCTTCAAGGCGCACACCGCGCGCTTCGACCGCATCGTCGTCCAAGACCCCAACGCGCCACCCATCTGGGCGCGCTTTTACGAGATAGATACCGGGCGTCCCTTCTTCTGCAACCGCGACGGTGTGAAGGTCTACACCCTCGCCGAGGTCGCCCTCGAACGCCGCACCGGCTACGGCTGGTACGGCTACTGGCCCGCCAGCCTGCCAAAGGAGCACGCGGCGTGGAAAGCAGCGCTCGGGAATCCCATCGCCCAACAATGATATATTTCGCGCCAAGCCGCGAAGACGCCAAGAAACTCCTGGAAGGTTTTTCTCATCCTTTGCGCCTTGGCGGCTTTGCGCGAGACTCATAAAGGAATCCGATTCATGTCCCTGCTCATCAAGAACGCCCGTATCCTCGACCCGGAGGGCAAATGCTCCGGTGATCTCGATATCCGCATCGACGACGGCACGATCGCCGAGATCGGCAGCGGGCTCAGCGGCGACGAGGTGATCGACGCAGCCGGGCTGACGGTGTGTCCGGGGCTGGTGGATATCCATGTGCATTTCCGCGAGCCGGGGCAGGAGTCGAAGGAGGACATCGCCTCGGGTTCGCGCGCGGCGGCGCGCGGGGGCTTCACCACCGTGGTGACCATGGCGAACACGCAGCCGCGCATCGACAACGCGGGCATGGTGGAGTTCGTGAACCGGCGCGCGCGGGAGACCGGCTGTATCCGCATCCGCCCCGCGGCCTGCGCGACGAAGGGGATGCTCGGCGAAGAGCTGACGGAGATGGCGGAGCTCAAGGAGCTCGGCGTGGTCGCGGTGACGGACGACGGGCAGGACATCGCGTCGAGCGCGGTGATGCGCCGCGTGCTGGAATACGCGGCGATGGTGGACCTGCCCTATATGGCGCACTGCGAAGACGAGGCGCTGGCCAAGGGCGGCGCGATGAACGAGGGCTTCACGGCGACGCGCCTCGGCATTCCCGGTATCCCCAAGGCGGCGGAAGAGATCCGCATCGACCGGAACATTCGCCTCGCGGAAGTCGCCGATGCGCACATCCACATCCAGCACGTGACCACGGCGGGCGGCATCGAGATCGTTCGGCAGGCGAAGAAGCGCGGCGCGAAGGTGACCTGCGAAGTCTGCCCGCACCATTTCGCCCTGACCGATGCGGCCGTCGAGACCTTCAACAGCAACGCCAAGATGAACCCGCCGCTCCGCGAGCAGCACGATATCGAGGGCATCATCGAAGGCATCCAGGACGGCACGGTCGACTGCATCTCCACCGACCACGCGCCGCACACGCCGACGGAGAAGGGCGTCGAGTTCGAGTTCGCGCCCTTCGGCATCCTCGGGCTGGAGACGGCTTTGGCGCTGACGATCACCGAATTGGTAAAGCCCGGCCACATCACCCTCGAGCGCGCGATCCAGTTGCTCACAACCGAAGCCGCGCGGATCTGCAAGTTCGACTGCGGCACCCTCCGCGTGGGCGGTCCGGCGGATCTCACCATCTTCGATCCCGCCGAGGAATGGACCGTTAGCGACGACAGCTTCGCCTCGAAGAGCCGAAACTCGCCCTTCATCGGCACAACGCTGACCGGCCGCGTGCGACATACGATCTGCGGCGGAGAGATTGTGTACACTGCGTAGGGCATGGGGCCGTGCTCACGCGAATACGGCGGCCATGCGATTGCGGAGGCATGCGCCGTGCTGGTGGATACCCGCTTTCGCGGGTATGACGCTGGGCGCGGGTATGCGTAGAGCGCTTCGGGCTTCCAGGTTTATGTGCCCGGCAAACGATTCATTGACGCCAGAAGAAAGGTAATTGCCCCAGCGTGCGACGCGCCCAGACCATTGCCTGGTTGATCCATCTCTACACCGCGAGCGGCGCGGTGTTCGGGATGTTGGCGCTGTGGTCGGCGGCCTATGACGACACGCGCGGCGCGTTCTTCTATCTGGTGATCGCCGCGGTCATCGACGGGACGGACGGGCTCCTCGCGCGCCGCTTCAAGGTGTGGGAGGTGCTGCCGAATTTCAGCGGCGCCTATGTCGACAACGCGGTCGACGTACTCACCTATATCTTTGTGCCCATCTTCATCATCGGCTATCAGGGCCTGTTGCCGCACTGGGGCTGGACGGCTTTCCCGATTCTCGCGGCGATGTATGCCTATGGCCAGGTGGACATGAAGACCGAGGACCACTACTTCCGCGGCTTCCCCAGCTATTGGAATGTGGTGGCGCTCTACCTCTGGTGGCTGGAACCGGCCGCGCCCTGGGCCGTGGCCATGGTTGTCATCCCATCGATCCTCACCTTCGTCCCCACGCGCTGGCTCTATCCCAGCCGCAACAGCATCTACTGGAAGACAAGCTGGACCCTCGGCACGGTGTGGATATTGATGCTCTGCTACCTGCTGTGGCAGCAGGATCCGGACCCGCGTATCGTCTACGCCAGCCTCTACTTCCCCGCCTACTACGCGCTGCTCAGCTTCTACATCGAGTACCGCATTCGCATGGGCGACAAGGCCCGCGCACTCGAGGGCCTCGAAGCGCCCGCGTCCGAGGAATCCTGAACCGCACTTCCAATCGCAATTCCACGGGCCTATAATGCCGGTGTATGTCTCGATCACTTGACAAGACGTGGTACCACGTCATGAACCTCGACGAGTCGCGCATGTGGCACCAGCCGATTCGCCCGCTACGCGAGTGGTTTCAGGAAGATCTGATTGCGCGGGTTCGTGAGAAGGCCCTGAACGCGGGCCACGGACGCGCCGCGATTTTCGACGCGGAAGAGAACCTGCAGTGGCGCAGCCCGTCGGACGAAGCGCCACCGGTGGAGGAGCAATAAGATGAGCCAGACCTTTTTCCTGACCGGCTGCGCCAGCGGCATGGGCCGCCACATCACGAATGTATTGCAGAAGCGCGGTGACCGCGTCTTCGCGACCGACCTGAACCTTGAGGCGCTACAGGCCACGGCAGCGGAACTGGACTGGCCGGAGTCGCGCGTGAAGCTCGCCGCGCTCAACGTCACCAACTCGGAGGAGTGGGAACGGGTCTTCGCGGAGGCCGTCGCGACCTTTGACTATATCGACGTCATCATGAACTTCGCCGGGCTGTTGCTGGCTTCCTGGGCGGAGGAGACGCCGATTCGCGAGATCGACGCCCAGATTGACGTGAATCTCAAGGGCGTGATCTACGGCTCGCGCGTCGCCGCGCAGCACATGGTGGAACGGCGTCAGGGCCACATCATCAACATCGCGTCGATTGCCGGCCTGGTGCCGGCCCCGGGGTTGTCCACCTATTGCGCAACGAAATACGGCGTGCGCGCCTACTCCCTGGCCATGGCCATGGAACTGAAGCCCAAGGGCGTCGCGGTGACGGCGGTGTGCCCGGCCAGCGTGCAGACGCCCATGCTGGACAACCAGCTGAACAACGACGCGGCGGAGATGTTCTACTCCGGCCTGAAAATCCTGACGCTGGATGACATCGAGAACGCGCTCCTGAACAAGGTGTTGGTGCGTCGTCCCTACGAGATTCAGCTGCCCTGGCTGAAATCGAAGTTCGCGCAGATAGTCAATGTCTTCCCGTTGATCGGGCCGATCTTTGCCCCCGTCTACCAGTGGATGGGGCGGCGGCGGCAGGCGCAACGCCGGACCGGCGAACAACACAGTTAAGTTGTTTGTTGACATACACTTAAGAAGCAATGCCCATCAGTCGATGGGCATTGACATTTTAGGGGACTCTTGCTAGGCTGACGGGGTTCTAATTTAAGGGTGATTTTCCGATTTATCATTTCCCAACGGGGGATGACGCTGGGAGCCACGGGCACTAATCCTGAGGGAGGATTCTGTTTTGCTGAGGGTATCCGTTTTCGCGAGCGCCGCCTTGCTGCTCGCCGCCGCTGTCACCTTGACACCGGCCACCGCATTCGCCGATTTCGATGATCTGGAAGACGCCATCGTCTATACCGCGCAGTTCGAGGGCGGCGCGGAGTTGAGCGACGAGTATCTCATCTCCCTGACCGAGTACTACGGCACGGTCGAGCTGCTTCGCTACTACGAAGGCGAGGTGCTGGAGCGCATTGTGGTGCGCCTGGGCGAACCGCAGATCGGTTGCCCTGGTTTCACCTCCACCAACCGCGATGGCGCGGAGGAAGCGCTGCGCCAAGGTGCCGCGGTGAGTCGCCAGAAGGACGGCAGCAGCGTTGTCCGCGTGCAGGCGCCGGGCGGCGCCGCGAAGTGGACGCTGCCGGCGACCCCGGGTGTGGACGACTTCCGCGCGGAGATCACGGTCGACGGACAGGTGTTGTACCGCGAGCGTCGTGAGGAACGTGTAGTCAGCAACAAGCGTGGCGACACGGATATCCGCCCGACCTTCGTCCGCCTCGACTCCGAGGACGGCGACACGATCATCCAGCTATACGACTGGGAGGCCGAGGCCCCGGTGAACTGGCAGGATCCCTATGCGGGCTTCAGCGACGTGGAACCGTCGGACTATGTAACCGAGCGTCCGCACCTGCCGGAGAATCGCTATCCGGCGTCGGGTGGCCTGCACTTCGATGCCATGCACGGCTTCATCTTCGAGTGGGATTCCGGTTTCTGGCCCGGCGGCGGCACGAGCCCGGGCTCCTTCCCGGTGCAGGTACGCCTGATGTTTGGTGCGGCCTGGGCGCGTGGCGCGGACATCGACGGTTCCGTAATCGTCGATGGCATTCAGAGTACGGCGAAGCTGGGTCCGGTGCAGGGCAATTGGTGGGTGGATTATGGCGTGGAACTGGACCTGAAGGCCGCGCTGACCATCCCCTTCCTGCCGTCGCTCGTGATCGATTTGGACGACCTGATTGCCAACAACCTGGACTACATCCCGAGCTTCGACCTGCGCTATCAGCGGCAGGTGGACTTTGATCACTGGCTAATCAATCAGGGCGCCGTCATGCGCGAAGAATCGGACCGCTACCGCGTGTTCACCTTCGATGCTGTGGATGCGATCCTGGGTGTGGCCGGGGTGTCCCTGCCGTCCTGGATCCCGCTTTCGGCCGGGGTAAAGCTGGACGCGAGCGTCTACGGACAGGGCACGCTGAATGCCGATCCGATCATCTTCAGCGACTTTACGACCTTCGACAACGAGCAGGTGGCGCAGCCCATCACCCTGACTTCGAGTGAGTACCATGTGCAGGCACAGTACACGGCCGACCTGGCACTCGAGATTGGCTTCAACGCCTACCCGGCGATCTTCGCCGAGATCCTGTTCATGAAGTTCGACCTACCGGTCGGCGAGTTGACGCTGCCGATTCCGCTGGGCTCGCTGGATATGGATTTCGACCTCGCGCCCCTGAATGTTACGAACATCGATCTGGGCACTACGCCGGAAGGCGAAGCCCCGGAGGGTGAAGTGGACCCGATCGAAGGCGAGGCAGAAGAAGGCGAGGTGGATCCGGGCGAGGGTGAAGCGGAAGAAGGTGAAGTCGACCCGGCCGAAGGCGAGGAAGAAGAGGGCGAAGTGGTGGTTGAGCCGGCGATCATCGCCTGCGAGACGTACAACACCGCAACGCCGGTCGAGCAGCGAATCGTGGACTTCGTGCAGACCGAGTCGATCATCACGGTCGACGACTCGGGCACGGTCGACGAAATCGTCGTGTGGCTCGACCTCTTCCACCATCGCATGGGAGACACGATCGTTTCGCTGCAGTCGCCGTCGGGCACGCGCGTCTATCTCTTCTCGCAGATTGGCGGAGACTCGGCACACATGCTGGACACCACGCTGAGCGACAAGGCCGCCCAGCCGATCTCGACGGGAGTCGGTCCCTATCAGGGGGCCTGGAAGCCGGCGGCGCCGCTGTCGCAGTTCGCGGGCGAGGAAGCCAAAGGCAACTGGATCCTCACCGTGCAGGATCTGAAGATTCACAACGCGGGCGTACTCTACGACTGGGCGATCACGATCAACCCCTGCGGCGGAGAAGAGGGCGAGTCGGTGGCGCCGGTGCGTACGCACACGAGCGACTACGCACCGACGGACGGGGTGATCAGCCTGAACGAGTTGTTGCGTCTGATCCAGATCTTCAACAGCGGCGAATTCTCCTGCGCACCGGGTTCGGAAGATGGCTACACCCTGGGCGCGGGTTACCATTCCTGCCCCGGCCACGATTCGGACTACGCGCCGACGGACTGGAACATCAGCCTGAACGAGCTGTTGCGTGCGATTCAGTTCTTCAACAGCGGCGGCTACTTCTCCGCGGATGCAACGGAAGACGGCTTCGCGCCGGGCAAGAAGTAGGCTGTAGCGCCCATCGAAAATGAATCGCCCCCGGTACGATGCCGGGGGCGATTTTCATTTTGACCGTTTCGGGGCACGTGCGCCGCGCGTAAACCTGGGTTTGCTGCTACTTGCCCGCGCGCCTGGCGGCGGCAACCGTATTCTTCATCAGCATGGTGATGGTCATCGGCCCCACACCACCGGGCACCGGCGTAATGGCGCGCGCCTTCTTGCTGACGCCCTTAAAGTCGACATCGCCGGTGAGGCGGTATCCCGACTTCCGTGTCTTGTCTTCAACCCGGTTTACACCGACGTCGATTATCACCACGCCTTCCTTCACCATGCGCGCTTTCACGAACTCGGGCATGCCAATCGCCGCGATGAGAATGTCGGCCTGCTGCGTGATGCGTGCCAGGTGCTTCGTACGTGAGTGACAGACCGTCACCGTCGCATCGCCACCGGGGCCCTTCTGCATGAGCAACGCGGCCAGCGGCTTGCCGACGATGTTCGAGCGGCCGACGATGACTGCATGCTTGCCCGCCGGGTCATAGCCGCTGCGCATCAGCAGTTCCTGACAACCGGCGGGTGTGCAGGGCAGGAAGCAGGGCTCCCCATTCAGCAAGCGACCGACGTTGACCGGGTGGAAGCCGTCGACGTCCTTGTCGGGATCGATGGCGTTGAGCACGCGCTGTTCGTCGATATGCTTCGGCAACGGCATCTGCACGAGAATGCCGTGCACCTTCGGGTCCGCGTTCAGCTTGGCGATCAGATTGAGCAGCCGTTTCTCCGTGGTGTTCGCCGGAAGATCGTGCGCATAGGAATTGATCCCGAGTTTCTCGCAGGTCAGACGTTTGTTCCGCACATAGACCTCGCTCGCCGGGTCCTCACCCACCAGCACAACCGCCAGCCCGGGCACCAGTTTCCGCTTCTTCAATGCGGCGATTTCGGCTTGCAGTTCTTCCTGAATGGTCTCGGCGACGGCCTTGCCCGAGATGATCTTTGGTCCGCGTTTCGCTGGCATGGGTGTGCTCCTGATCCAAGGTGAAGCGGTGATCATAGCAACCCGGCCCGGGAGCGGACCAACTTCGCCCACGGCGCGGGTAGTCCGGTGCTTGATAGCGCGTGGCGGGTGCGCGTACAACACCCCCTGCAGAACACGCAAAGCACGGAGAGACAGCCATGCCGGACAAGTGTATACACGCCTTCAGGGACGACGCCCTCGGCTACGACGACGCGGTCGGTGTCGCGGAACGTGTCCGGCGTGGCGAAGTGAGTACTGGCGAAGTCGTGGCTGCGGCCATTGCGCGGTGTCGTGCGGTCGATCCCACGCTCGCCGCGGTGGCCGAGGAAGACTTCGATCGCGCCACGGCCCGCGCCGCCAATGCCAGTGCGGATACCGCGGGTGCATTCGGCGGCGTACCCACCTTCATTAAGGATCTGACGCCCGTCGAAGGGCTCACCATGCGCTTCGGTTCACGCGCCTTCGACAACGCGAAACCCGCCACAAAGACCGCGCCGCTGGTGCGGCAACTCTTCGACATGGGCCTTATCAATCTCGGCACCAGCACGCTGCCGGAGTTCGGCTTCACGCCTTCAGCCGAATTTCCCGACGCACCGCCAACCCGCAACCCATGGAACACGGATCGCACGGCGGGTGGCTCGTCTGGTGGCGCGGCGGCGTTGGTTGCGGCGGGCGTGGTGCCCATAGCGCACGGCGCCGACGGCGGCGGCTCGATTCGTATTCCCGCGGGCTGCTGCGGACTGATCGGCCTGAAGTGTACCCGGGGCCGCCTGCTTCAGGAAGCCGCGGTGCGAATGATGCCGGTGAACATTGTTGTCGAAGGGGTCCTCTCGCGCAGTGTGCGCGATACGGCGGTCTATTTCGCGGAATCCGAGAAGCGATACCGAAACCCGGCGCTCCCGCCGATAGGTCTGGCTGACCGCCCCCTGGATCGTCCGCTCCGCGTGGGCACGCTGCTGCAGTCGCCGGCCGGGGCAGTGGTCGATTCCGCAACGCGACAGACCTTCGAACAAAGCATCGACCTGCTCACGTCGCTCGGCCACGAGATCGTCCCGGTGGACGTTCCGATAGACGAACAGTTCGTGAAAGATTTTTGCCATTACTACGCCATGGGCGGCTACATCGTCTCACGCGCGGGGAAGTTCGCCTTCGGTCGGGACTACAACCCCGATGCCCTCACCGACCTCACCCTCGGTCTCGCCCGGGCTTTCGTCGCGAACAAGTGGAACAGCCTCGGCGTGATCCGTCGCCTGCGCCGGAGCGCTGCCGAATATGCCGCTTTCTTCAAGAACGTGGACGTGATACTTTCCCCGGTGGTCGCGCAGATTCCGCCGTCGGTGGGCCACCTCGGGATGGATCTCCCCTACGATGTTCTCTTTCCACGTGTGGTTGACTGGGCCTGCTATACCGCGCTCTGCAATGCCACCGGCGGCCCCTCCATCAGCCTGCCGCTCGGTCACGATCCCGAGAGCAACTGCCCCGTGGGCATGTGTTTCTCCGCCCCCCACGGCGCCGAGCGTCTCCTCCTCGAGCTCGGATTCCAGATCGAAGCCGCCCGGCCATGGACCCCGATCTGGGATTGCGCTGGCTAGGCCGCGCGCGTCCGCGCCAGCACGTTCCCACCTTTCCTCGGGGCAAGGCACCATCCGCCTCAACCGGCTATTGGCGCGGGACCTACGCACATTCCAGCGCATCTCCTCTCGCTCGTGAGCGCCCGGAGGCCTGTATCGCGTCGCGCCGCCAGAATAATTGAGCATAGCATCCAGTTGACATGCTTTAAGTCCTGTTGTTAAGATTGCAGAACTTACGTTCAGGGTGGGTGGCGTTGCGCGCCAACCGGCGGGATGGGCCGCGCCCTGGTCTTTGGAGGGAGCCCCCATGGCTGACGGAACCAAGCGAATCTGGGAACTGGACTGTGGCGCGATTACGATTGTCCTCGCGCATGGTGTCCCGCCGAAACTCATGCAGGAATGCGCGCAGCCGTGTGTGTGCAAGTGCTGCGCCCACCTGATCAAGGATCGCGCATGGGTGCTGCAGGGTGTGCACCGCGCGTGTCATGCCAAGAACGAGGTGAGCCTCCGGATGGAGTCCTATCTGAATACCACCTACCCTTCCGAAATCGTCGAGGTCCGGGAGCACTCGCTGCTTTCACTCGCCCGCCTTCTGAATGCGCGCTCCCGACAGGGCCGAGTCTCAATCGGAACAGTGTGGGCGCTGGTGACGGACGCCGCAGCCGACAAGCGCAACCTGGGACAGCGCATGGTGCACGCACTGGTGCTCCGTGGTGCACAGCCCGCCGATACCACAGCCATTGACAATACGGGATTGAGATCGTTCACAGGCATGGCGGCCAGTCTAAACTAGGAAAGGTATCCAACCGGAGACTCCGAACCGGTGCTTTGACACTCCTCCAATGAATCGAAAACTCTATGCTATCCACAAATGGACTGGTCTAATCGTCGGGATCAATCTGCTGATACTCAGCGTGACCGCCGTCTACATACTTGCCGAACGCATGATCGTCGAATCGACGCACGACCATGATCATCACGGGCATCCGCTTATCGACGAATCGCGCCGGGTGCCGATGCAGCCGATCATCGAGAAGCTCATGGCACGCTTTGAGGGATTTCCCGTCAAGGTGTCCGGCGTCAACTACGCGGTGATCGAGGAAGGCGCGAACACGATCGCGTTTACGCAGGAAGAAGAGTACTTCCGCTTTCATGTCCATCCCTATACGGGCGTGCTGAGCCCGGACTACGGCACGCCGCCCGCCGGTACAACGGAGAACGGGCAGCCGGACGGACTCGTCTTCGCGACTGCGGCGGAACACGAGACGCTGGAAGATCTTTCTCCACTCGGGCTGTGGATGCTGGAGTTGCACGCCAACCTCTTCCTCGGCACGCTCGGCACCTTGCTCGTCGGCATCGTCGGACTGTTCTTCTTCGTTTCCACGGTGACCGGGCTGATTATCTATGGCCCCTTCATGAAAGCCCTTGCTTTCGGTGCGGTTCGCAAGGGTGCGAAGTTACGCTTCGCGCTTGCGGATGCGCACAAGCTGGTCGGCATTACCTCACTGGTCTTCAATCTCTTCATCGCCGCGACAGGCGTCGGCATCACGCTCGGTGTTTTCGCCGTGCAGTACTATCTGCTGCTGGAGTTGCGCGATTTCGAAGCGGCGGCGGGTGAAGTGGTTATTGCGGATCCGTTGCCGGATTTCGACACGGTCTTTGCCGCCGGCAAGGCGGTGTTGCCCAATGATCACATCTACAATATCACCTATCCCGGGGGCATTCAGGGCGACAAGAGTTTCGTGGTCTATGCGCAACCGGATCCCCA
>JAUIKJ010000051.1 GCA_030430835.1 Candidatus Hydrogenedentota bacterium | reverse complement strand
GCACTTCCATGCGCCGTTGCGGCCGAGACGATCTTCTCGAGGTAGGGCGCATAGCGTCCAAGATTCTCCTGCTCCACGCCGTCGACGTAGAGGGAAGCGATGCGCTTCTGGATCAGGCCGGGATCCACCTGTTCGGGATCAAGGGCACCGGGATGGGCGATCAACGCTTCGGGCTGTTGCAAGAGCCATGCCGCGGAGAACTTGGATCGCAGGTAGGTCAGGATCCGTCGATAGGGGTAGCCCTCGCAGAGCATGGTGGCGAAAAAGGACAGGTGCAGGGGTTCGTCGTAGACGAATTTGTGCGCATCGTTGGCCCCGGTACCGTAGAAGACAAAGGGATCCACGAAGTAGATGATGCGATCGGCCTGGTTGCCGCGTGCGAAGTACTCACGCAGGTAGAGCGCGGCCGGTCGCAACCCACCGCCGGAGGGCAAGGCCATGTTGAAGACCGGGCCATCCATAACCTCTTCGAGCACCGGAACATGATCGCGGAAGCGTCCGAGCAGGTAGGCGCGTGAACTTCCAAGGAGAACCGCCGCATGTCGCGTCTCGCTGGGCATGTGCAGCAAGATCGAGTCGGTCTCCCAGGCGGCCGGGGCCAGTCTTGATTCGTGCACCCGCAACAGACCAAATGCCAGCGCAGCGTTGATGAGCACGAACAGCGTTCCGCGAATCAGGATCCGAAGCACAGCGGGTCAACCGAACCGGTGCAGGCAGCGCTTTTGGAGCGAAATCGGTTCCGCATCCCGCATGGCGTCCGCGATCATGGAAGGCTCCAATCCTACTCTGCGGCAACCAATTCCGGCGCAATACTGGGCGACCACACCACGACGCTGCCCTTGTCGCTTTTCTTGGCGTGGCGCATGGCGCCCTCAATCCGGGGGATAACCTCGCCCATCTCGTCGCCGTGCTCCGGCACGGAGATCATTGCGCAGGTGAAGCCGAGCGGATAGGCCGCCACGGCGTCGGCAATCGCGGCAAGCTGTTTCTGCATGCGCACGGCCAAGGTCTTGGCACCGTCGATGTTCGTCTCCGGCAGAAACAACAGAAACTGTTCGCCATGGAAGCGCCCGGTAACATCAACCGAGCGTACGTTCGTAAGAATCACACCCGCAAGACAGGTCAACAGCAGGTCACCCATGCCCACGCCGGACTCTTTCTTTACCGCGTTAAAGTCGTCCACGTCAATCAGTACCAAGCTGCCGTGGCGGCCATAGCGCCGGATGCGGTGCATCTCATCAGAGAGTTCTTTTTCCAGGGTCGGACGGTTGAGCATGCGTGTAAGCGGGTCGACGCGCACCATCTCTTCATAGCTACGGCGCCGCTGCAACACCGCCTGCACGCGGGCGACCAGCACGATGGGATCAAAGGGCTTGGTGATGATGTCGTCCACGCCCATCCGCAGCGCGCGGACCTGCGGGTCCAGGGCCTTTTCCGGCGCAAGAAACAGGAAGGGGATGTCACGGGTCGTCGGATTCACCACGCACTTCTCCCGGAGCGAGCAGCCGTCCATGTCGGAGACGCTCATCTCGGAGATGATAAGATCAAATGTACCCTCTTTGAGGCGCTTGGTTGCTTCCCAGCCGTTGCCCGCGGTCTGTACCCGAAATCCCGCACGCGCCAGATAATCGCGAATGATATTCAGGACGCTCGCGTCGTCCTCCACCACGAGTACCGCCGGTCCGCTGGTGCCGTTCCCATTGGTCATAACCGTGCTCCTTCCTCAAGCCGGTTGGTCGATGCGCTGCCTTGGCGGCGCCTGTACCCGCTTCCTGAAACGCGGGGGTGCTTAGTGCGCGGACGCAGACTTCGCTTCGTTCTTCGTATCGCCTGTGGTCAAGTAGAGCATAATCGTACCGCCGACACCGGCCACAATGCTGGCAAGCAGGGTACCGACCTTGGCCTCCGCAAGATGGGCCTCGCCGTGGGGCACCCCGCCGCCCGCGCCGTGTTCGACCGCGGCGGCGTGCACGGCATGTCCACCCATGAATGCCAACTCGCTGATGAAGAGCGACATCGTAAACCCAATGGCGCCGAGCCAACTCAGCGCATAGACCTGCTTCCAGTTCATGCCGGCCGGCAATTCCGCCAGGCCCATCTTCACGGTGACGTAGCTAAAGAGCGTGATGCCCACCTGCTTACCGACCAGCAGCCCGAAGAAAACGCCGAGGGTCACGGGCTGGAGGAGCAGATCCGTGATGGCACTGAAATCGACGCGCACCCCGGCGTTCGCAAAGGCGAAGAGCGGCATGATCATCAGTGCCGTCCAGGGATGCAGCTTGTTCTCAATGCGCTGCAGGGGCGCCTCGACATGGATGCACTCCGCTTCTATCGCGCGAACGATACGTTGCTGCGGATTGTTCACGAGGCGCGCATTCGCGTGATCTTCCGCGGCCTCGAATCGGCTCGCCAGATCGCGCACGCGGCCCACGAAGTAGGGCGTCTCATAGCGGGCATTGACCGGGATGGTGAAGGCGAAAAGCACGCCGGCGACCGTCGCATGTACGCCCGACTGCAGGAAAGTAAACCAGATTGCCGCGGCCAGAATGAGGTAGACGATCGCGTTGCGCACCCCGATCTGTGCGCAGAACGCGGACATCAGAATCAGGCCGATGCCAATCATCAACGGCTCGGTGGCGATCCGCTCGGTGTAGAACAATGCGATGACCATGACCGCACCGAGGTCATCCACGATCGCCAGCGCAATCAGGAAGACCGCGAGTGAAGAAGGCACCCGTCCGCTCAATAGTCCAATGACCCCGGCGGCAAAGGCAATGTCGGTGGCCATGGGGATACCCCAACCGTGTGCGCCTTCGCCACCGAAGTTAATGATCGCAAATACGGCGGCCGGACAAACCATCCCGCCGATGGCCGCGGCGATGGGCAACATGGCCTTGCGCAGCGACGCGAGTTCCCCGACCATGAGCTCGCGCTTGATCTCAAGCCCGACCACGAAGAAGAACACCGCCATCAGACCGTCGTTGATCCAGAGGTGGAGCGGCTTCTCAATCGAATAGCCGAAGGCAGTAAACCCGAGGATTTCTTTCCAGATCTCTTCGTACCAGAAATGAATGGCCACGCCCTTGATGTCCGGGGCATTCAGGTTGGCGAAGACAAAGGCTGCCACCGCGGCCACCAAGAGGAACACCGCCGCAAAGGCATCGTGATGCAGGATGCGCTCCAGGGTACTGTGGGAATCGATCGGCGGAAAGTAGTTGACGTCTTTCTTACGGCGCAGCATCGTACTCGGTGATTCCCTTCATCAGCAGCGGCTGGAGTATACGGCGGATTAGGGCCAAGCTGGTCCCGCCCGGTCGTATTTTGCGTCTTTTCCGTAGCGATGTCCAGTTTTTAGTTATTGTCGCCCTGACTTGGTTCAACCGGAGCACGGAATATACTGAAGCAACCAAAACGTGCGATGATGGATTATTCCCTCATTCGAACCGGAGAACTGGCGTGAATCGTATAGCAATATTTCTGTCCGCGAGCACCTTGGTCCTTGCCGTGATGGCCGCGGGCCCGGCACGCGGCGCAGAAATCAATTGGCACCGCGACATTGACGCGGCCCTGGCGAAGGCGGCGAAGGAGGACAAACTCGTTTTCATGGACATTTACGCGGACTGGTGCGGTCCCTGTCGCATGATGGATCAGCAGACCTTCGCCGACGCGCGGGTCCAGGCGCGCTTGGAGCACTTTGTCGCGGTAAAGGTCGACGCCGACGCCGACATGGAATCCGCCGCGCGCTTTGGTACGGGTTCACTGCCGACGCTGGTGGCCATCCTCCCGGACGGTTCGCCGGTGTTGACCACGCCGGGCTTCCACCCGCCGGAGGCCTTCCTGGCCTGGCTGGATGAAGCGGACGAAAAAGTCGCGGCGTTTCGGGAGCTGGAACGCCGCTGGAAGGCCAGTCCGGAAGATCTGGAAACGGCCGTAATGCTGGGGCGCCAGTATTTGATGATGAACCGAGCGGACGACGGACTCGCCGTATTGCGCGAAATCCAGGTGAAGGCACTCGCCAACCCCGACGCCGCGGCGCGCGCACAGTTCCAGTACCTCCTCGGCCTGACCCTGCTCAGTGCCGACGAGTTCGACGCGGGAATCTCAGTGTTTGAACAATTCGGTGAGGATTTCCCGGACGACCAGCGGGGCGAGACGGCACGGCGTCTGCTCGAGGAAGGCCGCTTCCTCGCCGCGACCGCCGCCCTGGAAGCGGAGAATTACGAAGAGGCGCGAACCCGCTACGCCGCCGTGATCGAGAACGATGCCTTCCCCGACATCGTGGCCGAGGCCGGCCGCCGCCTGGAATCTCTGGAGCTACTGGGCCACGACGCACCGGCGCTCGCGGTGGCGGAGTGGATCGAAGGAGAACCGGCGATGCTGGATGGACTGGCAGGAAAGGTGGTGTTGCTCGATTTCTTTCAGATCATTTGCCCGGGCTGTCAGCGGGCGAAGCCGCAGATCGAGGCGCTGCATGAGGAGTACAAGGACCAAGGCCTGGAAGTAATCGGCGTGGCCGTGGCCTTCGAAAACGAAGACCACCAGAAGGCCGAGGCCATTAAGGCCTATGTGGAGAAAACGGGCTACGCCTGGCCGGTCGCAATCGACGAGGGGATGACGGAAACCTTCACGCGCTACCAGGCGATGGGCTCGCCCTGGACCGTATTGATCGATCGCAGCGGCAAAGTGCGCCACGCAAGCTTCTACCGCGATGAAGAGGTATCGCGCCGGGTTGCCGACCTGCTGAAGGAAGCGGTCTAGCCCGCCGCCTTCGCTTCGAGGAGTGCAGCCAGGTCGGCGTGGCCGGCCTTGAGGGCGCGTTGCGCTGCGGTCTCATCCTTGTAGGCAATGCTCGGATCCGCGCCATACTCCAGCAGCAGTTGCACCATGGCGCTCTGCCCCTTGCCCGCGGCATCGTGCAACGCGTTCTTGCCCGCGTTGTTTGCGGCGTTGGCCTCGGCACCGAAGCGCAGCAGCACTTCCGCCATCCGGAAGTTCCCGTTCATCACGGCCACGTGCAAGGGCATCCAGCCGTTTTCCGGGGAATGCTCGTTGCATTCCTCGGGGTGCAGATAGAGTCGCTGCAGTACCCAGACCACGTCGCCGGCATTAACAGCGTCCAGAATGGTGGGATAGTTCGCGCTGCCGATGGGAGCCGCGGCGACGGGATCGATCGCCGTTGGCGCCTCCGCTTCGGTCCGGCGCCGGGGGGGCGGGGTCGCGCCCGCCGGCGGTTGGGTTGCGTCTGACATTCGCTCGTCCTCCAGCCAAGGGCCTTATACCGGTCCGGAATCCGCGATTCAAGCTGCCCCTATTTCCCGGTCATCCAGAGATCTGCGAAATCGAGGATGACCTTCCAGTAATCCTGATTGAGTGTGTGCTTGGTGTCGAGCCGATACTGCAACAGGTTTCCGGCACTTTCTTGGGTCACCGGATCCGCATCCATCAGCAGCCCTTCCCCCACCTGACCCGGCGCACCAAGGTATTTGTACACGGGGTCCGCCGCCTTCGCCGCGCGCAGCGAACTTTCATAGTTCGCCCAAGTATCTTTCTTGCCCATCGTGTCGAGCAGCGGACGCGGCGCGACCAGCGCCATCAGCAGGTGCTGGTCGATGGGAAGCTGCGCCTCGTTGTCGTTGAAGAATTTGAAGTTGCCGTTGAACCAATGGGGAAACACGCGGTTGATGCGCTCGACCGTTTCTTGATCATTGTCCCGGCTGAGCGCAGCACCGCCGGTACCGGACTGGTGCGGCACGACAAGGGCCACGCGCTCGTCCAGCGCGGCGGCAAGCAGCGCGGTCTTGCCCCGGCGCGAATGTCCGATCAGTGCAACGCGCTCGGGATCGATCGCGGGGTCGGTGATGAGATAGTCCACCGCACGGTGCAAGCCCCAGGCCCAGGCGCGAATGGTGCTCCAGGAGGCACCCTCGGGGGTCTTGAAGTCCGGATACGCAGCGTGAATGCCGTCGGTGAAATCATCGAGATCCGGATCGATATCGGACTCATGAAAACCCGCGAAAGCGTAGCCGCGATCAATCAGGTATTCGACGCACCAGAAGTCTTCTTTGTACCCACGCTCCCCGGAACCTTTCGTGCAGGAGTCGTGGTAATGGCGATCCTCGAATTTTCGCAGTTCGGGGATGTCGGCAATGGTCTGGTTGCCACACTTGTTCATCCCGAGAAAGACCGGTGCAGCCGCGGCGTTCGTGGGGGTGAACAGGGCAAGCCGGATGCGCGGTGCGGCGTCGCTCAGATCCGGGTAGGAAATTTCGATCTGCCGAAGCGTGGCCTTGCCGTCAAAGACGGTATCTTCCGAGAGGACCTGGGCTTCGATCTTCGGCGCGTCCGGCGCGAAGCCGTACATATAGTGCTGGAAGAGCGACTTCAACTCGGGCCGCCGCTTGGTGTACCAGTCCTCCGGCGTCTCCACCTTGCTGCCGTCCATCAGGGTAAAGGGATCCGGGAGCGCCGCCTGTTTCGGCAGTTCCGACACCGGAGGCCAATCCTCCGCGCCCGCCATCAGACCCGCACCCACCAGCAACAGACCCCATGCAAACCGCGACATTGCACCGTCCTTTCCGTCATGATGAAACCATCCAAGGCGAAATAAAGATAGAGCAACATGGTACATCGTAGGCGTGAACTTTCCAACCGGGGATTGCGTACCGGCGGCGAAACGACTCCAGGCTTTCCGCGCGCTGGCGGTCGCTTCTGCCCCCCCTTCCAACGGGGGACCCGAAGGGTGACCGGCGTGTTTGCCGCGTCGCTGATCTCCCTCGCCCTAAGCTTCTCCGCCGCCGCGGCCGATCAGTGGGCCTATGTGTGGCAACAGGTGTGGACAAACGATGTACGCGTTGCACTGCGCGACACAGCGCCATTGGTCGACGGCTTCATGTTGCTCACAGCGGATGCCCAATTTGACGATGGCGCGGCGGATATCCAGCGTCCGGCGATTGACTGGACGCTCCTCGCGGACCTGGGACGGCCCGTCGTCGCGGTTGTGCGCGTGAACCTGGGTTTCGCCGCGGTGATCGATGCGCACCCGTCCGAGGCCGTGGATTGGATTCGCGCGCGCTACATCGAGGCGCGCGACGCCGCAACCGTGGGCGGCGCACGCTTGGCCGGATTCCAGATTGATTACGATTGTCCTTCTGAGCGCCTCGCTGCCTATGCCACCTTGCTCGAAGCACTCGCCCCCCTCCGCGATGTCACCACGCTCAGTATCACCTCGCTGCCCGATTGGCTCGGGCGAGATGACTTCACGCAAATGCTTGCCGCGGTCGACACCTTCATCCTTCAGGTGCATGGTCTCGACCGGCCAGCAGACATCGATGCCTCCGTCTCCATCTGCGACCCGCCGCGTGCGCGCACCTGGATCGCCGAGGCCGACACCTTGAATACCCCCTTCCGCGTCGCATTGCCGACCTATGGCTATCGGCTTTTCTTCGATCGGGACGGCGCGTTTGTGGGGCTTGGCGCGGAAGGTACGGCGACGGCACTGGCCGGTACAACAGCGCGCGATCTCCACGCCGATCCGGCGGAGATCGGCACACTCGCGGCGGAGGTGCGCCGGAATCCGCCGCGGCATTGCGAGGGCCTTGCCTGGTTTCGCATGCCGGTGGATGGCGACACGCTAAACTGGAGCGACACGGTCTGGTCAACGATCCTCCGCGGCGACGCCGTTTTTCATGCAGTCACCCCCGACCTCCACTGGCCCGATGCTGCACTGCTGGAGGTCTACATCGAAAACAGCGGCACGACGCAACCCGGTGCCTGCCTACTGCCGCTCACACTTGCCATGCCGGGGGTCGCGGCCTATGACACCCACAACGGCTTCCGCTTGGAAAACACGGCGGCCCCGAATAGAATTGTGCTGCACGGTCCGTCACCCCCGCCCGGCATGCGCCGTCTCGCCGCCTGGTTTCGCTTCGATGAATCCGCGGCACCGGCCGCGCGCGCCGGCCAACCCGAGTTCAAGCCATGACCCGATTCTTTCTACTTGCGACGATGCTTGTTGCGACCCCGGCATTCGCCTGCGGGCCCTACTTTCCCTGCAGCTATATCGTCTACGGCGGACAGCATTTCGAGGAAATGCCGCGCCCGATCTTTGACCTGCTTGCGGCAGAGATCATCGCGGATACGCACGGCGTCGCCATGGGTGCGCCGGCCGAGAAGCGTGCGGATGCGCGTTCGCTTCTGGAGCGCACGCGCGACCAGGACCTTCAGGATCTGCAGGATGCACTGTCCGGGCCAAACGCAGCAGACCTCGTCGCACAATATGGCCGTGTACGCGAATTGCTCGAAGGGCTGATTCTTGCTCGGCTGGATGAGATTGAGCGCGGGCGCTGGGTCTACCCGCGTCCCGCGCCCCCTGCCCCCATTGCCTTCGACCTGGGTGCGCAGGCCGCGCTGCTCGCCGCGCTGCCCGCCGAATTCGCACATTACCTGCGTGGTGCCGTGGCCTATCACGAAGAACGCTTCGACGACGCTATCGCCGAGTTCGAGGCGATACTCGCGTTGCCGGAAACCGATCGCCAGAACCGCAGTGTTTGGGCCGCCTTCATGCTCGGCAAGGTCTGGACCCGGGTGGCACCGAGTCAGGCCACGGCCTACTTCGAGCAAACGCGCGAACTCGCCCAAGCAGGCTATCGCGACACCCTCGGACTCGCGCCCGTCAGCCGCGGTTGGGAGGCGCGGGCCGCGCTGGAGGCAGAAGACTATTGCCGGGCGATCCAGAATTATGTGACCGCGTATGTGGAAACGGCCGGAGACCCGGTCATATTCGAGTCGCTGAAGCGGGTATGCATCCGCGCGTCAGATTCCGAGACGGCCCTGCGTGCACTCGCTGGAGACCCCTTGTGCCGCCGTATCATGAACGCGCGGCTCTTGTCGCTCGGCGATCTTGGTGCGTTGGGCATACGCTGGCTGGACGTGCTCGAGACGAATCCCCCGACGGATCCGCAACCGGGGGCCGATCACCTCGCCTGGACCGCCTACCGTGCGGGTGACTTCGATGCGGCGGCGCGCTGGTTGGATTTCGCCGACCCGGAGTCGCCGTGGTCATTGTGGGTGTCGGCAAAGCTGGCCTTGCGGGAAGGCCGCTTCGCCGACGCGGAAACTGCTCTGGCCCGTGCACAGGAAACCTTCGCCGGCGGACCGACCGTGCTGCTCAATCCCAACGAACTGGAATCGATGCGCGCGGTGGATGTGGCCGGGGGCGATCTGGGGATGCTCCATCTTCGGAACGAGGCCTATACCGAGGCGTTGGAGGCGTTTGCGCGTGCGGGCTATTGGGGCGAAGCGGCCTATGTCGCTGAACGGATCATGCCGGTGGATGCCCTGCGCGGTTTCGTCGAAACCCACGCCGGAACGATCCTGCGCCCGCCCGCGGACGAAGCCTGGCTGGATCGTTTCCGGCCGCAGGTGTCCCGGCTGCGCCACGTCCTGGCACGACGGCTGGCCCGGGAAGGCCGCTGGGCCGACGCCGCGCCCTACTATCCACCCAATGAGGATCTCGTGCTTGGGTGGGGCGATGAAGCGCCCGAGGCAGGACTCGCCGCCTTGGCGCAGGCGATGGCCCAAGATCTTCAGCGGGCGAATGATGCGTCGCTGCCGAATGGCCTTCGCGCCGAGGCACTGGTCACGGCGGCCGAGCGTATGCGCGCGTGGGGCCTTGAACTGATGGGCACCGAACTCGGCCCCGACTGGAACATCACGGCGGGGAGCTTCGACCTCGGCACCTGGATTGGCAGCGACGATCTGCGCGCGCGCGGCCACACGCCCACCGCGGCCGAGGCCGCCCGCTTCACGGCGACGGCACCGGACGACGAACATCGCTTCCATTATCGCTATCTCGCCGCGGAGATGATGTGGCGCGCGGCCGGTCTGCTGCCGGACAACGACGTCCGCACCGCGCGCGCGCTCTACCTGGGCGGGCAATACATCCAAAGCAAGGATCCGCAGGCCGCCGACAAGTTCTACAAGGCGCTGGTCCGGCGCAACCCGAACCTGCTCATCGCGCAGCAGGCGGACGAACTGCGCTGGTTTCCCGCGGCGTTCTCGGAGGTCGTGTTATACACTCCGCGCGACGAGCCCCCCTTCCGCAGGCGTGATGTGGCGCTGGGCCTGGGGGCGCTGGCGGTGCTTCTGGGCGCGGCCGGCTTCGGCCTCTACCGGCGCCGGCAGTTCGCCGAGGCCTGAATCTGGCGGTGACGGCCCCTTTGCGCCCCCTATTTTCCGTAGGCTATACTCCGAATTTCCCCCTGGAGCGCCGGGGCTGCTGGCGCGCGCAATGGGGGTTTCCTTTGTAATTGACCGTATTTTCGATGGAGATGCTCATGTCCACGGCCAAGCTGACTCTTGATGGGAAAGAATTCGACCTGCCGACCTTTAGCGGTACGGAGAACGAACAGGCAATCGATATCTCGAAGCTGCGCGCCGCTTCGGGTGCGATCACCTTCGATCCGGGCTACGGCAACACGGGTTCGTGCAAGAGCGCAATCACTTTCATCGACGGCGAGAAGGGCATCCTCCGCTACCGCGGCTATCCGATCGAAGAACTCGCGGGAAAGAAGAAGTTCTCGGAAGTGGCCTATCTCCTGATCTATGGCGAACTGCCGAACGAGAAGCAGTTTGACCAATGGCGCAGCGACCTGCGCCGCCACAGCCTCGTGCACGAGAGCATGCTCAAATTCTTCGATCACTTCCCGCATTCCGCGCACCCGATGAACATTCTGGCTTCGATGGTCTCGTCGATGTCCTCCTTTTATCCGGGTGATGCCGAAGACGATGAGCACATCCAACTCAACGTGCGCCGGCTCGTCGCGCAGGTGAAGACCATTGCGGCTTTCTCCTACAAGAAGTCCATCGGCCAGAAATTCATCTACCCGAAGACCGACCTGAGCTACGCGGGCAATTTCATGCGGATGATGTTCGGCGTGCCGACGGAAGAATACGAAGTATCGCCGGTGCTGGAAGACGCGCTGGACGTGCTGCTCATTCTCCATGCGGACCACGAACAAAACTGCAGCACCTCGACCGTGCGCATGGTCGGCAGCAGCCAGGCGAACATCTATTCGTCGATGTCCGCGGGCGTCAACGCCCTGTGGGGCCCGCTCCACGGCGGCGCGAACCAGGCGGTGATCGAGATGCTCGAGCGCATCCAGGCAGACGGCGGCGACTACAAAAAGTACATGGCCATGGCCAAGGACAAGGATTCTGGATTCCGCCTGATGGGCTTTGGCCACCGCGTGTACAAGAACTTCGATCCGCGCGCCACGCTTCTGCGCGAGGCCTGTGACAAGGTGCTCAACGAACTCGGCATCAATGATCCGCTGCTCGACATCGCGAAGAACCTCGAACAGATCGCGCTCAACGACGAGTACTTCGTCCAACGCAAGCTCTATCCAAACGTCGACTTCTACAGCGGCATCATCTACCGCGCGCTGGGCATCCCCACCAACATGTTCACCGTGCTCTTCGCCATGGGCCGCATGCCCGGCTGGATCGCCCACTG
>JAUIKJ010000050.1 GCA_030430835.1 Candidatus Hydrogenedentota bacterium | reverse complement strand
TCTCCGCCACGTCGTGGAGGTCGACGCCGTCGGCCAGGCGGCAGCCCGACTGGACGAGTCCTTCCCAGAGTCGGAGGCGCAGCTCCGCGTCGGGCATCGGAAAGTATATGACCGACTGGAAACGGCGGGCAAAGGCCTCATCGATGTTCGCTCTCAGGTTGGTGGCCAGGATCACGAGGCCCGGGAAGTCCTCCACGCGCTGGAGGAGGTAGGAGATCTCCTGGTTGGCGTGCCGGTCGTTGGACTCGCTATGCTCTTTATTTCCGTGCTGCGCCATCGCCTGCACGTCATGAAAACGGATCGCTACACGAGGGAGGTTCATCGGTGATCGTTGTGACTACGGATACGATCGCCGGAAAACGCATCGTGAAAACCCTCGGCATGGTTCGGGGCGGCACCGTGCGCGGGAAGCATTTCGGCAAGGACATCCTCGCGCTCTTTCGCAACCTCGTGGGTGGTGAGATCCAGGAGTACACCAAGATCCTCGCCGAATCGCGTGAGCAGGCCTTGGACCGCCTGATCGCCGCCGCCGAACAACTTGGTGCCAACGCGGTCATCACCGCCCGCTACGCCACTTCGGATATTGCGGCGGGCGCGGCAGAGGTCCTCATCTACGGCACCGCGGTCATCGTCGAGGACGAGTAAGTGGGTATCATCGAGATACTCCTGCTCCCGTTTGTGTTTATTATGTGGTTGCTTTCTACCCTCTTCGGTGCGTTCATCGCGCTTCTCGTCTTGCTCACGACCTTGTGGGCCTTCTTCGATGCGCGGGAACGAGGGCGGTCCGGCTGTCTGGTGTCGCTGCTGGTCTTCTTCCTCCTTTGGCCGCTGGGCCTGATCCTCTGGATCGTGCTGCGACCACCCCGCGCCTACAGGTGACCCACCCCGCGCAGATCCGCTAGCATAGGCGCACCGTGATTACCGCCCTCGTCTGCACCTATAACCGTGCGCCCACGCTGCGCCGTATGCTCACCTCCTTCTACGCGCAGGACTGCCTCGACCTGCCGCATGAACTGATCCTCGTGGACAACAACTCCACCGACGAAACCCAGGCCGTTGCCGCGGAGTTCGCGCACCAACCCGGATTCCGCTGTATCGTCGAAACCAAACAGGGCCTCTCCCCCGCCCGGAACCGGGGTATCGCCGAATCCACGGGCGACATCATCGCCTGCCTCGACGACGACGTGCTGCTGGATCCCCAGTGGCTCGCGAAGCTACAGGCCTGTTACGACGAAACCGGCGCGCAGGTCGTCGGCGGACGCAGCTACCTCGTGATCGAGGGCGACCCGCCGCCGTGGTTCGGACCCGACTTTCGCCGCTATCTCTCTGAGGTGGACTTGGGCGATGACCGCTGCGACGCGGGTGATGGCAGCCGCCTCTTCGGCCTGAACGTGTCCTTCAACAAGGATGCGCTCCTGCACAACGGCGGCTTCGACGCACGCCTCGGCCGCACCGGCGGCCAACTCCTCTGCGGCGAAGAACGCACCCTCATCGCACGCATCCACGCGGCACAGGGTAAAATACTCTATGAACCGGCCGCGCGCGTCGGCCATATCATCGACGCGAATCGCCTGAATATGGCCTACTTTCTGCGCCTCTGCGCCGGCACCGGCGCTTCCCACGCGCTGAGCGATCAACCCGCCGCCTGGCCCGTACGGCTGCGACGGCTGCTGGATACCCTCGCGAAGTTCTTCGTCTACCTCGCCGCCATGCCCGCCGCCTGGCTGGCCGGTCCCAACCGTTATCCCTACCGCGCGCTGCGCTGTCGCTTCGAGCGCATGCGCACGCTGCTGCCGCTGCGCTGGGACGCACTGTGGCACGGGGTCCTGCTGCAACGGCGAACGCCCCCTGGCGCTTGATTGCCCGGGCATCGGAAACGTAACCTTGGCCCCGCCACTTTGTTTCCACGCTCAGGAGGATATCGCCCATGCGGCGCGTGCTAATCACCGGCGCTGCCGGATTCATCGGCTCACATCTCAGCGAGGCCTTGATCGCCCGTGGCGATGCCGTCACCGGTTTCGATAACTTCAACACCTACTACGACCCCGCCATCAAGCGCGCCAACCTGCGAACCGCCCTGGGCTCGGATCGCTTCCAGCTTATCGAGGCCGACATCTGCAACGAAGACGCCGTGCTTGCCGCCTTTGCATCCGTGAAGCCCGATATCGTGGTGCACCTCGCCGCGCGCGCCGGGGTGCGGCCGTCGCTCGAGGATCCAAACCTCTACCACCGCGTGAACGTCATCGGCTCGCAGCACATCCTCGATGCATGTCGGGCGCATCCGGTATCGCACCTGGTTTTCGCCTCCAGTTCCTCAGTCTATGGCGGCAGCAAGGACGTACCCTTTTCCGAGACCAACCCCGTCATGCGTCCCGTAAGCCCCTACGCCGCGACCAAGCGCATGAACGAACTGCAGGCCCACGTGTATAGCCACGTCTACGGCGTGAAGGTCTCGATGATGCGCTTCTTCACCGTCTACGGACCGCGTCAACGGCCCGACATGGCAATCCACAAGTTCACCCGAATGATCCTCAACGGTGAACCGATCCCCATGTTCGGCGATGGGAGTTCGGCGCGAGACTATACCTACATCGATGACATCATCCAGGGGCTGGTGCAGGCCGTCGACACCCCCTTCGACTATGAGATCTTCAACTTGGGCGAACACCACACGACCACCCTGTCCCAGTTGATCGAGATCATTCAGAAGCACACCGGCGAAGCCGCCGTCATTCAGGCCCTGCCCAATCAGCCCGGCGATGTCCCGATCACCTATGCGGATATCAGCCACGCCCAGGAACTGCTCGCTTACCAGCCAACAACGCCGATCGACGAAGGTGTTCGGCGCTTTGTGGCCTGGTACCGCGCGGAGCGGCTTGGGTAGGTCGTGGATTCCATACGCACCCCGCCGGAACCGTCGTGCTCGCGAACGCGGGCATCCACACGCGCGGACCACGGCGATGCATCGAAAATCCTTTCGGCATGCGCGTCAGCCCTGCCCCCCGCGGCATGCCTCCACCGCCTACTTGCTCGCGTGGACGCTCGCCAGGAAGCGCTGGTGCCCGGCATAGCGCCACGCGCGCGGTCATCCACAGCGCATTGCAAAGCACGAAGGCGGCCAGCAGCGGCTTGCGGGTGCGGTAGAGCCGCAGCATGGCAAAACTGCTGTTCTCTTCCTGCATCCGAATGGCGTCGCCCCGCTTGGTTTCGGTGCCCTTGTGGCGGAAGACCGCTTCCGGAACGTAGCGAAAGCGGGCGCCCGCCATGCGCGCGCGAATGCACAGGTCGCTGTCCTCGAAATAATACGGGATCGATTCGTCGAAACCACCGACGGCAAGAAATACCCGGCGCGGAAAGGCGAAGTTGCAGCTGGGACCCGTGTTTGCCGCTTCGGGTGCACAGCGCAAGCTCTTGCCCAGAAAGGTCGCGCGGCGGGGTGTTCCCTGTACCCGCCCGGTCGCATAGTCCACTGGACACCCCAGCAGCACCGTGAGCCCGTCCGCGGCATGAAGCATGGCCTTCAGCCAATCGGGTTCCGGCACGCCATCGGAATCGAGAAAGAGCAGTAGCCCGCCCGCCGCAACACGCGCCCCACGGTTGCGCGATGCCGCGGGCCCGGCGCTGGCCTCATTGCGAATCAGCCGTATCGCGGGGAAGGTGGCCGCCAGCCACGCGGCGGTGCCGTCGCTCGATGCGTCGTCCACCACGATGATCTCAGTATCGCCCCACACGGCCGCCTGTCGGGACAACTCGGGGAGGAGTTCCGCCAGATCATCGCGCCGGTTGTGCGTGGGCACGATGATGGACGCGCGCATCAGCCCGCCGCCTGGCGGCTCGCCCGGATCACCTCGAGCAGGGTGCACGCCTTCTGCGCGAGCACAGCGCATTCGTCCAGGATATCCGGCCCACGGCCGCGCCGCAGATTGAGCCGCAGCCGCGCCAGCTCGCGCGCGAGTGGCAGCACCTTGAGTCCCAATTCATGGGCCTCGTCCGGACGCCCCTTGGCCAGCAGCCGGCATAGGCAACCATCTGCCCCGCACAGGGCCGCGCTCGCCTCGATCAGCTTGCTCCGGGGCGTCACCAGTTTCGGGGTGCGGTAAATCTTGTTGGTGAGTTGGTTGCGGGCGGAATGCATCTTCTGCACATCGTGCAGGGGCTGGCCCATGCCCACTTCCTTCATCAGGTTCTGCACCTCGGTAATGTCGATGTCGTAACGCCGCGCGAGGCTGAGGTTCATCGAGATCTGGCGGCGGTCATCCTCAATGATCCGTTCCACGATCTCGTCGCGTATCCGCTCACAAACCGCCGGCTCCGCCAGCAGCAAGATCTGTCCCTGACCCGGAAACATCTCCAGGTGGCGATGCCGTTGCATCGGCACCCAATTGAGGTTGCGGACGAAATCCGTCATGTCGTAGATCTCGAGCCCCTTGGGCAGGTGCTCGGGCGCCTTGATCCAGACCGGCGTCACTTCGCCAATGTCATTCGATACGACGTAGATCAGCGCGTAGTCTTCACCCTGCAACCAGTGCCACTGGATCGGCTCCATGCCTTCCGGCTTTCGCGCGCGCGGGTGCGAGGTCGCCGTGATCTCAAAGCCTACTTCCTGTGCGCCGCTGGGCCGGGCATGCAGAAACAGCGGTGCCAGCGCGGTAAAGCGCTCCATGCGTGTACCCAGTTCCGACCATATATCGCTAAAGGCGAGGAAGGGCCCCGTGAGGGACCGCTGGAAACTGCCGCCCGCCCAGATGGGATCGTTATGGTAGCAAAAGCTGAACCAGCCGCGCGCGCCATTGGCGAAGGCGAGGTTCAGCATCAGGCGCACCTCGGGACAGGAATTCCATTCCGGTGCATCCGTGGCGTAGACGAAGGCGGGTGAGGTGACCCAGAACTGCTGCCCGCGGCTTTGACTGATGTGCGCCTGGACCAGGGGGCCCAGGTCCCACGCCGCACCGGACTTAAAGTGCGCGATGCTCGAGGCGGAGACGTGTGGCGCAAAGAGCGGGAACGCGTTCGGATCCCGCATCAGGGTGGTCATCGGGTGCTTGGGGTCCGCGATCTCGAAGCGTTTGCGCGCCTCGAGGTGCGCATGGAAAGTGTGCTCCGCCGGCTCGTCCTTGATGCACCACCCGAGCATGGCTGGCGACTGCGTGTAGGGCGCGACGTAGCTGCGCACCAGCGAATCCAGGTTCAGGTCCGGCGCATCCAGCGGCCAGTCGTAGACCGGCAGCATGCGAATGCCGAAGGAACTGGCGAGACCAAGTACTTCGCGCCATTCCACCGGGCTGAGCGCAAACATCCCCTCAAGGACCACGCTGTTGTGGTGGAAGCGCGCGATGTCTTCGAAGGCCAAACGCCAGTAGTCGCGAAAGGAAATCTCGATCGTGTCCGCCAGTTTCTTCGCCGTCTGCGCATTCATGAACACGCCCAGCGGCATCATCTCGTCCAGCAACCGGTAGTGCGCGGGTGGATCCAACTGCGCGAGGCGCGCACGGTCGGCCTCCAGCGCGGTGCGTTCCGCATCGGTCAGGGCGCGGAAGCGAATGGAATTGACCTCCATCTCTTCGCTGCTGCGCGTCGTGCTGTAGAGGCGAAGTGTCATCCCCTCGATCTGGCTTGGAAATCCGTTGTGCTGCGCAAGGCGGGCGATCGTGCGCCACGTGGCCGAGGGCTGAAGCCCATCGAAGTGCAGCCCGCCCTCGTAGCGCCAGGTCCACGCAGGCCGCGCATGCGCTGACTTGCAGCGATAGGTGATCTCTACGATTGGATAGCGGCTGAGATCGACCGGAAAGGGGCCGCCGGTCTCGTGCCGCGACGAAAGCGGCGCCCAGTAGCTCGGGTCGTCGGGCGCGAGGTTGTCGATGCGGCGCACCCCCTCGAAGTTGCCGCGCAACGCCACACTCTCGTCGCGGCGTTCTATCGTCGCCGGGATCTTCTGCCACTCCCGGTCACCCGGATCGTCCGTATGCACCCAATGCATCAGGTCGTCAGGCGTGAGATCAATATAATCGACTTCGCCGGCCTGCGCATCGGGCGCATCCAGCAGGGTCGCAAGGTATCCTGAATACTCGTAGCTCATGGCCTGTCCGTCCAGCGACGTGCGCCGGAAGTGGGGAGATCGCTTCTGGCCAACCATAGTGCCCGCTGAAACCCCATCCGATCCACTCCCGCGGACATGCTATCCCCTGTGCCGCCGCGGGCGCGGGTGCTTTTTCACCTGCTTCTCGGCCGCGTTGTCCCAAAACATCACCTGATCGCCGCGGTAGGCGTCCACACCCAGACGAATCGCGATCAACGCACGCAGCGCCGGGTCCGCACCGAGGTGCGGTTCCTCGCGCGTCCGCATACACCGCAGCCAGTTGCTCATGTGGTCTTCACGCGGCTCCGGTTGCAGGATGATCTCTTCCGCCCCATGCTCCTCCCGAAACCAGCGGGCGAACTCGGGCTCCGCCTTCACCAGCATCCCGCCCGATTCGTGCCGGTAGATCGTGCCGCGGTGTCCGCGGATCATCAGTGGATTGCTTTGCGCATTGGCCATCGACGAGGTCAGGATCAGCGTAAGGTCCTCGGGATAGTCGCAGGTCATCATGAAGGTGTCCGGCACTTCCCGGTCGTCCTTCTGGATCCAGATCCCGCCCCCCGCGGCAACCCGCTCCGGTGCGCCCACATCCAGCGCAAGGGTCAGCGGCGCAACGTAATGGTACAACAGGTTGGTCGCGATGCCGCCCGAGTAGTCCCAGTACTTCCGAAACTGAAAGTAGCGTGGCGCGGAAAAGGGGCGCTTCTTCGCCGGCCCCAGCCATCGCGGCCAATCGATGTAGCCCGCGCCTGCGCGCGGATCGTCCGTGGCATCCACATCGATGTGGCTGTTCCACGCGCCGCCCCGGTCGTTCGGACCGCCCTTGGAATTCCGGCTGTAGTCCGCCTGCACCCACACGACCCGGCCGATGCCGCCCCGTTGGATGAAGGCCCGGGCCTGCCAGTAGAAGTCGTCGGACGCGCGCTGCGCGCCGCACTGCAGCACACGGCCCGTACGCGCCACCGCATCCCGCACCGCGATGCCCTCGGCGATCGTGTGTGTGAAGGGCATCTGAAGATACACGTCTTTCCCGGCTTCGAGGGCGTCGATCGCATGCTTGCCGTGCCAATGATCCGGCGTGGCAATGATGACCCCGTCGATGTCATCGCGCGAAAGCAGGTCGCGGTAGTCGTTGTAGCCTTCGATGTGCCGGCCGGTCTCCGCATGAACCCGCGCCATGGCGGCATTGCGCCGGCGGGTGTAGACCTCGGATACTGCACGCACCTGCAGCTTCTGCCCGTTGTGCTCCCGGTTCAGCAGGTCGCCCAAATGCCCGTTGCCCATACCACCGACACCGATGATGCCGATACCCAGCACCGCGTCGGGCCCGGGCACGCCACCGGTCACGGGGCTGTCCGCACGCGCTTTCGCTCGCGGCAGGGCCTGTGCCGATTCGGCAGTCAGCACGCCGAGGCCGCCGATGGCCGCATTCCGCCCCAACTGATCCAGGAACTCGCGCCGGTTCACGGTGTCGTCCACATGCATCGCCAATTCTCCCCCGCTGGTCCACACTTCCTACGATAGGCCGCCGCCGGCGTCCGTGCAAGAACACCGCTTGTCTCGCCCCGGCGAAACTGCCACACTGTAACGCATCCGCCCGATTCGGGTATCCCTGAACGGAGACCTTCAATGAAACACATGAAGCCCCTCAGCAAGACGCCCCAGCCGGGCAACCTGCCGATTTACGCCCAGTTCGAGCAGAAGCTCAACACGAAGATCAATACGATCAACACCAAGGCGGGTTCCCTCGGCTAGAAGCCCCCCCTCCCATGATCGACATTCATGTCCACTACTTTCCCCGCCCCCTCTTCGAGGCGGTCTGGCGGGTATTCGAGGGGCCCGATGGCTATTGGCCCATCCGTTACAAACTCGACGGTGCCGCGTTCGTAGACCAGCTCCGCAGCGAGGGTGTTGAACGATTCACTACCCTGGTCTACGCCCACAAGCCCGGTGTCGCAGATGGCCTCAATGCCTTCGTGGCGGAGGCCGCCAAGGCCTTTCCCGAGATTCTTCCCTGGGGCACCGTGTTTGCCGGTGACCCGGATCCGCGGGCCTCGGCCCTGCGTTGCTTTGACGACTACGGATTCCTCGGCCTCAAGCTGCACCCCGTCGTTTCGGGGGAGATGGTGGACGACCCGCGCCTGTTCCCCGTCTATGAGGTGGTGCAGGCGCGCGAGAAGATCCTGCTCGTACACGCCGGGTCGGGGCCACAGGGCTGGATGTTTGACGGTCCTGCGCGCGTACGGCGCGTGCTCGAACGCTTTCCCGCGCTGAAGCTCATCGTTGCGCATTGTGGCGCGGTGGAGTTCGCAGCGTTCAGCGCACTGGCCCTTGAATTTCCCACGGTCTACTTCGACACCGCAATGGTCAGTGTGCCGGTGCCGGGCTTCGCGGGGAACTGCCCGGGCGCAGACTTCTACCGCCGCCACGCGGACCGAATTCTCTATGGTACGGACTTCCCGAATATTCCGTACGACTACAAGGATCAGGCCGCCGCGATTCGCGCCCTGAATCTTGGTACGACCATCGAGCGACGCATCTTCCACGACAACGCCGCGGAACTATTGGGGATCGCTTGAGGCGCTTCAGGCGTCGGGGTACATGTCCGGGCGCAGGCCAATGTTAACGATGCTGCAGGCCTGCACCGGCTTCAGGCCACGCGCTTCCGCTTCGGCGACCAGCGCCGGGTCCTCGGATCCCGGATTCAGAAAGAACTCCTCGTGCGGCTTGGCCGCAATCGCGTCCAGCATGGACGTGCCGATTGCCGGGGGCACGTACATCGAGATCCGCTGCAAGGGCTCGGGCACCGCCGCGATCGAGGCATAGGCCTTCTGCCCCTCAATGGTCTCTGCCTTGGGATGCACCGGGTACACCGTCCAGCCGCCGTCCAGGAATGCCCGCACCGCCTTGTTCCCGTATTTCGTCCGATCGGCCGATGCACCCACAATGGCAATGGTCTTGTTCATCTTGAAAACCTCCTGCCGCATCATACACCGCGAAGCCGGACAGAGAAAGAAAACCGCCCGCACCCCCAAGGGGCGTGCGGGCGGTTTGCTCAAAGTTAAACTGGTGCCGGAGAGAGGACTTGAACCTCCACGGGGTCGCCCCCACACGGACCTGAACCGTGCGTGTCTGCCAATTTCACCACTCCGGCGCGAGAACGCAAGATACTAGCAATCACGCCCCCCCCAAGTCAACGGCACGCGCTGAAGTCAACCGGGTTGAGGGGGGCGGCGTTCCCCCGGTAGACTGGGCGCCGGGTTGCGGCCCGGTTTCTATTCCCCCACGAAGAACCTTCAGGAGTTCCATGTGTTGAAAAAGGCGGGTGGTTTCGCCGTGCTGCTTGCATTGGCCGCGGGCGTGGGCGCATTGCTGTATCTCGCGGGCGCCTTCGACACGAATTCGGATCTCTCCGGCCAGGCGGTCGCCGTCCGCGAAGATCCCGCGCCGGCCCCGGAACCGCCGCGCCCCGGGCGCCTGCAGATCTTCGTGGCCGACGCCGAAACCAAGGCACCCATCACGGAGTTTAAGATGCGCCGCGAGCCCGCGCCGTCGGCAAACTGGCTCGCCAACAAATCGGCCGACGGCCGCATCGAGTTGTCCGGATTCCTCGATCGCCGGATGCGCCTGAACCTACGTGCAAACGGCTATCTCCCCAGCTTCGTCGAGTTGCTCTACGCGAACGTTCCGGAAGACGGTGTCATGAAGGCGGTGACCGTGCTGCTCGAGCCCGGCTATGACCTGAACGGTTTCGTGGTGGATGATGCAACCGGATCACCAATCCCCGGGGCACATGTGCGTGCGATGGCGTCCGTCGAGAAGGGTGACTTCGAGGACTACCCGGCCGCGGATCCGGCGGTGCCGGTCGATGCCACCGATGAAGACGGCCACTATCGCCTCACCGTAACCCCCCCCGCCGCGGGCAGGTACATCGTGGCCTGGGCTGACAACTACGCGGTCACGCTCATTGAACAGGATCTTGCGGCGCTGCAGCACGCGGTGGAGTTTCGGCTTCAGCCCGGCGGCAACAAGACCTTTCTGCTACGCCAATCCGGTGAACTGGTCGGCCGGATGGATATACACCTGGATCAGCCGCAGTTCCCCGAGGCGACCCACGTCATGCCGCTGCGATCCACGTCGCGGCAGGATCATCCGGCCGTCTTTCGCCACGTGCCGCAGGGCATCTACCGGGCCACGCTGCGCGTGCCCGGCAGCGGCGAGTGGGGCCGCGCCGTGATCGCCATCGCACCCGATGTCGCCCCCACCACCGAGTGGGATGTCGATGAATTCGGCGGACTCTTCGGCACGATTGAAGACTACGATCCTGAAGTTCCGGTCCGGGTCTCCATCGTCGATGCGCGCTTCCCCTTCGTACCCATCTTTGACACCGCGCCGGACGAAGCTGGTCTCTTCGAGTTCGGCTTTCTGCCGCCTGGTCCCTACAGCGTCCGCGTCGCACATGCCGGCAGCAAGGAAACGCCGAACGCGCGCAAGTACAACGTGGTCAATGGCGAGTGGCGCGAGATCCTCGTGTCCATGCCCGACACGCCGGCGGCGGTGGAAGTGGCGCCGGCCGACGGCGAATGAAGCTCGACGCCTTCCTGCTCACACGCAATGGGCGCGAGCAGCGTGGCGGCTTCGAGTTCGACCTGTGGGCCACCAGCCCGGAAGGCCCCGTACGCATACGCATCCCGGATCAGGAGTCTGTGTGCTTCGTGCATCGCGATACCCCCGCGCAGGCCGACCGGCGCGCCGGGGTCAACCTGCGCGCGCTCGACGGCACCGCGGTGGATGCCCTGTACTTTCGCAGCCGCGCCGCGCAGCGCGCGGTCGTGGATGCCCTGCAGGATGCGGGTTCCTGGACCGGGGAAACGGACCTCCGGCCGGTCGACCGTTATCTCATGGAACGCTTTATCACGGCCGGTCTCTCGATCGAAGGCGAACCAATTCAGCGCAAGGGTTACCTGGAATTCAACGCGCCCATCCTGCGGCCCGCCGCCTATATCCCCAACCTTAAGTGCGCGTCAATCGATATCGAGACCGAAGATCTCGACGGTGCGCTCTACAGTATTGCCGTGGCCATGGACGACTTCGAGCGGGTCTTTGTCGCCGGTGAAGGGGAAGACAGCGACACCGTGCGCTTCCTCCCCAACGAGCGCGCGCTGATCCGCGCCTTCCTGGATTGCATCGCCCTGCAGAATCCCGACGCCATTCTCGGATGGAACGTCGTCGGATTCGACCTCGACTTTCTCCAGCGGCGCGCCGATCAGTTGCGCATGCCCTTTACCCTCGGACGTGCCGCCACCCGCGCGCGCATCTCGCCCCGGCAACGTCCGGGGCAACACGACATCGCCGATGTGCCGGGGCGCGTCGTGCTGGATGGCATCGCCAGCCTGCGTACCGCCACCTACACCTTCGACAGCTTCTCGCTCGAGTTCGTGGCCAACGCGCTGCTCGATCGCGGCAAGCTCATCGCCAGT
>JAUIKJ010000049.1 GCA_030430835.1 Candidatus Hydrogenedentota bacterium | reverse complement strand
GAATTCCCGGTGTCGATCGAGGTGCGGTTGCTCGGTGGCGACGGCGAAAAAGACCGCACGACCGGCAACCTCTGCACCCCCGGCACAAACGTAGAGATCAACGGTAAGCTCTTTCGCCCGCACTGCACCAATTCGGATTCCGAGACCTACCACGGCGAACAGTGGGTCGTCTCCGAAGTCGAAGTCCGTGGCGACGAATCGGTGAAGCACTTCATCAACGGCGAACTCGTGCTCGAGTACCAGAAGCCGCAACTCGATCCCAAGGACAAGGACGCACAAAAGCTCATCCAGGACGATGACCTGACCTTGGACCACGGCTACATTTCGCTACAGTCCGAGAGCCACCCCGTCGAGTTCCGCAAGATCGAGATCCTCAACCTCGACGAATAGGCCGGGGGCTTAGCGCCGGGTTGCTCCGAGCGCCAGCGCAGCGAAAAAGAGCGCCGCCTGGCTGAGCACTATACAGGGACCGCTGGGCAGATCCGCATAGTAGGACAGGTAGAGCCCAGCGATCGCGGTACCTACCCCAATGAGAACCGAGCGCAAGGTCATCCCCGCGAAGGTCTGGGACAGAAGCCGTGCCGTTGCCGCGGGCAACACAAGAAAGGCCGCGAGCAGTACAATTCCCACCACCTTGACAGAAACGACCACGGCCAGTGCGATACCGACGGCGAGTAACGCGTCGTCGCGGGATACCTTGAGGCGATCGGCGCGTGCCAGGGTGCGGTCAAAGGTTGCGTAGGCCCAGCGCGGCCAGAGCGGCAGTGTAAACGCGGTCGCCGCGAGGGCCGCAGCCGTCAGGCCTATGTCTCCCCAGGTAATGGCCAGAATCGAACCGAAGAGGTACGTATAGGCATCGCCTGCGTAGCCCTCCCGTACGGAGAGGAAGATGATGCCGAGCGCCATGGCCACGGCAAAGAAGACGCCAATGGCCGTATCCTCCGCGAGCACGGTGCGAGCGCGCAGCCACACCACACCCAACGCCACAGCCACGGTAAAAGGCAACGCCGTCCCCATCGGCGGCAGGCCGAGGAGCAAGCCCAGCGCAACCCCGCCGAAAGCCGCGTGCGCAAGACCACTCCCCAGGAAGGCCATGCGGCGTTGCACCACGAAGCCGCCAAAGTAGCCGGTAATCGCACCGACCAGAATCCCGCCGATCAACGCGCGCTGCATAAAAGGCAACAGAAAGGGGTCAAGCATGGTGGTGCCCCGTGTGCGTCTCGCGGGCGTGCCCGCGGTGTCCGAAGAGATGCAATAGCCGTTCCTCGAGGCGCACCTCGCCGGGAGGCGCAAACAGGACCTCGCCCCCGGCCACGATCAGCACATGGCTGGCATGCAGGCGCGCGCCTTCCCAGTCGTGGGTAACCATCAACACCGTCGCGTGCTGCTTCTTCTGGTAGGCTTCGAGCAGGTGATACATTGCGGCTTCCCCGGCAATGTCCATACCTGCGGCCGGCTCATCCAGCAGCATGAGCTTCGGCGCGCGCACGAAACAGCGCGCGAGGTAGACGCGCTGCAACTCGCCGCCAGACAAGGCGGAAATCGGCCGGTCGGCCAGGCCGTCGACGCCGGCATCGGCCATGGACGCCAGCGCGCGATCCCGCCGCGCGCGCGCGCGCAAACCGGGCCAAGCGGGGTGCATGCCCGTCGCCACCAGTTCCCAAGCGCGCGCGGGAAAGCGCCTGTCGAGTTCCCGAGTCTGCGGCACATAGCCCACATCATTCGGGCTCATGTCTTCCGGGCGCTTGCCGAAGAGACGCAGTTCCCCTTCATCGGCCTCCAGCAGGCCCAGCGCGGTCAAGAGCAGGCTGCTCTTCCCCGCGCCGTTGGGGCCCAGCACGGCAACGAAGGCGCCTTCTGGCACCGTGAACGCCGCGCCGCGCGCAACCCACAGATCGCCCCGACGGATGCCCAAATTCCGCGCTTCCACGACATTCATTGAAGGGCCTTTCGCAGGACGGCGGCATTGTAGCGCAGGAGTTCCGCGTAGCGGTCGCGGCCCGCGACGCCGCCGAGGGGATCGATTTCGTGCAGGCCAACACCGAGCATTTCCGCGAGCACAACCGCGGGCGCTCGCGGCAACTGCGGTTCCGTAAGTACCGCGCGAACATCGTGCTTACGCGCCGCCGCGGCCAATTCCTCGAGTTCTCTCGGCGAAGGCTCATGGCCCGGCGCGGGTTCCAGCGCGCCCGCGACCCGAATCTCGTAGCGCCGGCAGAAGTAGTCCCAGGACGGATGCATCACGATGACAGCCCGGCCGCTGACCGGCGCAAGGAGTTCTTTCAACTCCTGATCCAGTGCCTGCAGCAGCTCGACGAATTGCGCGGCACGCGCCTCCAGTTCCTGCCGGCGTGTCGTGTCGGAGCGAAGCATGGCGTCGAGTACGCGCGGTATCATCGTCGAAACCAGCACCGGATCCGACCAAAAGTGCGGATTCACCCCATGCCCGTCGTGGCCATGGTGCGCATGGTCGTCTTCCAGCAATTCCTCGGAACCGGGTATCAGCGTCATCATTTCAACCCGGTGCCGCGCAGGCAGCTGTGTCGCCCAGCCATCGAGGTTCTTGGCAGCAAAGAACAAGATCTGGGCCCCTTCTACCTGCCGCGCGTGCGACGGGCGCAGTTCGAAGGCATGTGGGGACGCACCCGGTGGCACGATCTCCGCGACGCCCTCCGGCGCAATTTCCGCAACGATCATGCGTACCGGGGCAATGGTCGCCACATAGGGCATGGGCGCATCATGGGAAGGGGCGCAGCCGGTCAGCGCCGCGAGCGCCAGCAGCAAGGGCAGAAAGCCCCAACGCGAGAACCGTAACTCAATATCAATAAACAGCTTACAAACCCCGCACCTTGTCCCGAAGGAAACACCTTGTTATAATTTTGCCGCCCAAAAGTGGCGCCACATGAGCGCTTAATGATATTTTGTTTTCAAATAGGAAAACAAGGGAGACGAACGCGTGGAGCGGCGAACGGTACAGCGTGAGGCCATTAAGCAGGTCTTCAAAAAGACTTCGCGTCCCCTCACCCCCCAGGAGATTCTGGAACGTGCGAAACAACAGGTACCCAACCTCGGTATCGCGACGGTATATCGGACCGTGAAGAGTCTATCCGAGGATGGGAGTATCGTTCCGGTGGATGCCCCCGGGGAACCCACCCGCTTCGAAGGCGCCGGTAAGAAACACCACCATCACTTCTCCTGCCGCCGCTGTGGCCGCATGTTCGAAATGGCCGGCTGCCCGGCCGGTATTGCGGCGATGGTGCCGGAGGGCTTTGTGATGGATGGCCATGAGTTTCTGGTCTACGGCCGCTGCAAGGATTGTGCGCAGTTGGCCGAATAGGAATCGGCGATGCATTCCCTCACGATAGACGTTCATGGACTGGACTGTCCCAGCGAAGTGAAGATCATCCGCGCCGCGCTTCGGCCGCACGTGGCGGACGAGCAAGTGCGATTTGATCTGATTAATGCCCACGTCCTGATTGAGATGCGCACCAGCGGCCCAAGCGCGGAGACGCTGGTCAATGCCATCAACCGTGCCGGCCTGCGCGCGCAGGTGTGCACGGGCCACGGCGCCGAGAAGACCAATACCGATTCCCCGGGCTCACGCCTTGAAGCCGTGCTCTTCGCCTCCAGCGGACTCCTCCTCGTGGCCGCGTTCGTCGCGCAGCTTGTTCAGGAGCAATTTGCCCTGTTGGCGCCGTTGCATTTCTTCAGTGGCACCAACAGTTCCCTCGCCGTCAAGGCCATGCTCAGTATCGCCGCGCTTCTGGGTGCAAGCCTCGCGCTTCCGAAGGCGTGGGCCGCCGTGAAAAACCTACGCGCCGACATGCATGTCCTCATGGGAATTGCCGTGGCCGGTGCCTTGCTGCTCGGCGAGAGCGTCGAAGCCGCGATGGTGGCCTTTCTCTTCGCAGTGTCTCTGCGCCTGGAACAGTGGAGCGTGGCGCGGGCGCGCGACTCGGTCACGGCCCTGCTACAGTTGAGCCCCCCCGAGGCGCTCGTCGTTTAGGATGGCGAGACGGCCCCGCTACCGGTCGCGAAACTTCACGTGGGTACAATCCTCCGGGTACTTCCAGGGTCCCGTGTACCGCTCGATGGGATTGTCGAGCGCGGTTCGAGTGCCGTCGATGAATCACCGGTTACGGGGGAATCGCTTCCGGTGATCAAGGCGCCCGGCGATCCCGTCTACGCCGGCAGCATCAACTACGATGCGTCCATCGACATGCGCGCAACGCGCACGGAGCAGGATTCGACGGTTGCCCGTATCGTGAAGCTGGTGCAGGAAGCCCAGGGCCGGCGTGCCACTGTCGAACGCTGGGCCGATCAGTTTGCGCGCTATTACACCCCCACCATGATGGCCATCGCAGTCGGTGTGGCCCTCGTCCCGCCGATGGCCGGCAGCCTCGCTTGGAGCGAATCGATCTACCGCGCGCTGGTCCTCTTGTTGATCGCGTGCCCCTGCGCACTGGTCATTTCCACACCGGTCTCGATTGTGGCGGCGCTGACCGCCGCTGCACGGAACGGCGTACTGATCAAGGGCGGCGTGTTCCTCGAGATCGCGGGACGCATCGGAGCGGTGGCGCTGGACAAGACCGGCACCTTGACCCAGGGGACGCCCACCGTCGGTCGCGTGGTGGCCTTTGGCGATATCGCGGAAGACACGGTGCTGACCCGTGCCGCGGCGATCGAAGCCCATAGCACCCACCCCATCGCCAAGGCGATCACGCGCTGCGCGCAGGAACGCGGCATGGCCATTCCGGAGACCACGGCCGCGGAGGCAGCGCCGGGCCTGGGCGCTTCCGCATGGGTCGAGGGCCGCGAGTTCTGGCTCGGCAATCGGCGCATGGTGATCCAACGTGGCCACGGGGAGACTCCGATTGAGGCCCTGCTGGAAACGGACGATTCGCCGGAAAACGCGTGGGTTTTCGTCGGCGATTCGGATCGGGTCTACGGCGCCATCCAGGTCCACGACACACTTCGCGAGGACAGCGCGGACGCGGTGGCCACGCTTCGTGACCGGCTCGGCATCCGAGTTCTCCTTGTCACGGGGGACAGCACCAGGGCCGCGCGGGCCGTCGCCGAGGCAACCGGGGTCGAAGAGGTCTTTGCAGAGCAATTGCCGGAAGACAAACTCGCGGTCATCGAGCGTGCGAAGGAACGGCATGGGGTCTGCGCGATGGTGGGCGACGGCATCAACGACGCGCCGGCCATGGCGAGTGCCTCCCTCGGCATTGCCATGGGCGTGGCCGGAACCGACACGGCACTCGAGACCGCGGATATCGCGCTCATGAATGACGACCTGCGCAAGATCCCGTGGCTGATACGTCATTCGCGCCGAACCATGCGGATCGTGACGCAGAACGTGGCCATCGCGTTGGGACTAAAACTGGCGGTGCTTGCCTTGGCATTCGCGGGCTATACCACGCTATGGCTGGCCGTGCTGGCGGACATGGGCGCATCGCTGTTGGTCATTGGCAATAGCCTGCGCCTGCTAGCCCTCCGATCCGGGCACTAGCGGCGCGCGAATCTCTTTTTCCGCGCAAAGTGCCAATTTCTTGGCGCTTCCTTCGCCACACCAAAAACCGAACACCTCTAAACCACTGTAAAAACAGAGGTTAAGACACCCGGACGTATCCACGTAAAACTACAGAACCCCTTGACTTCCAGGAAGATTCGGTTATACTATAGCCATGCAGGGCAGACTTCTAAGTTCCGATGCGGTCGGAGCTTGGCGAATATCACTGGAGTGAGGCAGTGGGTACTACCGGGTGCACGTTCTTCATACGTTCGCGTAATCGACGTGCCCGTTCTCATACGACCAACCGTTCAGTTCAAAGTGGGGCGCACGCTTGAGGCCATCCTTGGGCATCATCTCTCGGAGGAATATTTTCATGTGTCACCGTTCAGTCCAATTGTCGCCGAAGGGGTCATCCTTTTGGCGCGCTACTGTGCTTCTCGTCGCGTCGGTTCTCTTCGCCGCGACGGGGGCCTTCGCCGATCCCGATCTCTATGTCGGCAACGACACGATCGACCTGATCGCGCCAGCCAACAGTGCGTTGACCTTCAACACCGACACGCTTGACCTGACGGTCAGCGGTGGTGCGACGGCGGTCGGATTCGTCGCGGGAACGCATTCGCAGGAGATTGCGAACGTTGCCGTCTTCCGATTCCGGAACGTGCGCATCGAGTCCGGCGTCACCATTACGGTAGAAGGTAGTGCGCCGCTCTCCGTTGCCGCCAATCGCGACATGTTCGTGGGTTCCGGCTTTGACGTGAGCGGCAACGTTGCGGGCCGTGCCGGTGGCGGTATCGGCGGTAACGGCGGCACCGGCGGCGCCGGTGGTGCGGGCGGTTCCCAGAACGGCACCGGCGGCCAAGGCGGCCAAGGTGGCGATGGTGGCCCGGGCGGCACGGAAATTCTTGGCCAGGCCGGTACGGCCGGCGACCAGGGCGACTTCGGCGACCCCGGTTCCCAGGGCCAGAATGGTACGGGCGGTGCCACCGGCAATCCCGGTATCCCGGGTTCCGTGGGCGAATCCACCCTGGGTGCATCCGGCGCGGGTGCCGGCGGCAACGGCGGTACCGGCGGCAACGCGATGGGTGCCGGCGGCAACGTTGGTAACGGCGGTAGCTTCAGCAATCCTTCCTGCGTGAGCAGTGGTAACACGACAGGCGGCGGCGGCTGCGGTGGCAGCGGTTCGAGCAACGGCTCCAACGGCGGCACCGGTGTTGCCGGCAATCCCGGCGGCGACGGTTCCCCGGGTAGCCCCGGCTCGGTGGGTCTTGTCGGTGGCAATGCAGTCTTTAACGCCTCGGGGGTCGATTCCCTGGCAGTCTCCGCCGGTCACGGCGGCGGCGGCGGCGGCGGCGGCGGCGGTGGTCAAGGTGGTGGTAAAGGCGGCGGTGGTGGCGGCGCCATGGGCGGTGGCGGCGGCGGTGGCGGCGCGGTCAACGCGGCGTGCATCTTCGGTGGTGACGGCGGCAACGGCGGCAACGGTGGCCAGGGCGGCGCGGGCGGCAGCGGCGGCAACGGCGGTGCCGGTGAATCCGGTGGCGTTGGTGGCGTGGGCGGCAACGGTGGTGGTGCGCTGGTGCTTTCGGCCCGTGGCCTGCTCCGCGTTACGGCCCCGACGATTATCAACATTTCCGCGGGCACCCCAGGTGCCGGCGACGCGCCACTGGGCGATGGCCAGTTGGGCAGTGGCGGCCTCCCCCTACCGACCAATGGCACCACCGGTGGCGGTGGCGGCGATGGTAGCGATTGTACCTTTGGCGACGCGGGCGACGGCGGCAATGGCGGCACGGGCGGCTTCGGCGGTACCGGCGGTGTTGGTGGTGACGGCGGCGCGGGCGGCGCGGGCGGACAGGGCGGCTTCGGCTCCCCCGGCATGCTCAAGTTGCAGGGCTCCATCATTGAAGCGGCTTCGATGACCATCTTCGCGACAAACGGTCCCCCGGTCTTCTCGAACGGCGACAAGGGCAAGCTCTCGCTGATCACGAACATGCGCGCCGGTGCGCTCTCCACCAACGACCCCGGCACGATCGTACCGCCGACCGCGGTCCAGCAGGCGACCCTGTCGAACCCGGCGATCACGGGCACGACCCCGTACCTGCCGTTGGTGACCGATCATCCCTTCATCCCGAACCTGCGGACCGGTCCGGCCACGGACGGCATCCTGATGCAGACGGCACAGGGCGATGCCTATGATTTCTGGAACATTTCCGATTTCAACGCCATCGGCGCACCGGACCAGACGATTACGCTGGGCGGCAACTCGGTCGAGCTCTTCCGCCTGAACGGCACCTCGAGTGAGTTCAATGGCTTCGACCAAATCTTCGTCCGCAACATCAGCGGCGTCGATTTCACGAACATCGCAATCAGCGCCTCGGGCAACACGGCCAAGCGCATCAACAAGGAGACCGGCGAACTGAACGACGGCGACATCTGGTCGACGACGGTCCCGACGGGCGTTCCGGTTACGCTGCTCCAGATCCCGATCATCACGGTGCAGCCGACGAACAAGGCCGGCTTCCCCGGTGAGACGATCGCCTTCGAGGTAACCGCGACCAGCGCCACGCCGGCCTGCGGTCTGAACCCCGGGTTCTGCTATCAGTGGAAAACGGACCGCACCGGTCCGGTCATCAACATCAGCGATGATCTGCCGAACGACGGCTTCGACAACATCCTCACGCTCCGCACGATCTCGGAAGTGCCGTATGAAGGCAACTACTGGGTTGAAGTGACGAACGACGCCGGCACCGTGGTATCGAACCAGGCCTTCCTGCTGGTCCACGATCCACCGACGATCACCGCGCATCCGGAAGGTGGCCGTACCTTCTTCGGTCTGAACTACACCTTCGACGTGGCGGTATCGCCGGATACCATCGGCGAGACCTACCAGTGGCAGTTCTGCGATCGTGAAGATCCGGACGGCGCCGACGGCCCGCTGGATCCGCCCGCGGTCTGCGATCCGAGCAGCCTGGAGTGGACGAACATTCCGAACGGCAACCCGGATCCGAAGAAGCTCACGCTGACCGCAGTGGACAACAATGACGAAGGTTTCTACCGTGTCGTCATCACGAACCCGAGCGGTACGACGATCTCCGATCCGACCTTCGGTGGCGACCCGGTCTACGCGCACCTGAACATCGATGATCAGGCGGTAATCACCGAGCACCCGCAGGACGTGTTCGTGCCGCTGGGCACGCCGAACGTCAAGTTCAAAGTGGTCGCCATCGGCCTACTGCCGATCAATTACCAATGGGAATTCGCGACGAGCGCCAGCGGCCCGTGGTCGAACGTCACCGGCGGTAGCTGCACCTCTTTCGTCGCGGGTGAAGGCTGCGAACTGACGATCCCGACGGTCGGCCCTGGCGATGTCGGGTTCTACCGCTGCCAGGCCAGCAACCTGATCGGTACCCCGGCCGTTTCGGATGCGGCGGAACTGCGCACCAGTGATCCGGGCATCCTGATTCACCCGGCCGACACCGATGTGGATCCGGGCGCCACGGCCTTCTTCCAGTGCGTGGCCGCGGGTAGTGACCCGAAGACCTACACCTGGCTCTTCGAGGGTACGCCGGTCCTGAACGGCTCCACCACGGCCTCCGGCGCAACCATCACCTATGGCGGCACCGGCGACCTGACCGTGCTCCAGATCACCAACGCACAGGAACTCGACGAAGGCTTCTACAATGTCCGCGTCGAGAACTCCGGTCCGGACATGGTCATCGAGTCGAACGACGCCTTCCTCACTGTGAACGATCCGCCGGTCATCGTGCAGCAGCCGGTCGACGTGGTCAGCGACGTTGGTGGCGTAGCAGTCTTCCAGGTCATCGCGACCAGCGACTCGCCACTGACCTACCAGTGGAAGAAGAACGGCGTGAACCTGTCTGACTCCGGCGGCCCGACGCCGATCATCGTCGGCAGCACGACGCCGACCCTCCAGCTGATCAACATCACGCTGGCGGAAGAAGACGTCTACACCGTCGACGTGACCAACTCGGTCACCACCCTCGAGTCCGACGAGGCGCGCCTCTACGTGGGCGACCCGATCACCGTGACCAACGAGTCCGGCGCGGGCAATGTCTACGTCGGCGATGCGCACCGCTTCGAGGTGGAGACCACCGGTGGCCGCGACCCGCGCACCTACCAGTGGACGAAGGACGGCGGCAACGTCGGCCTGCCGCTCACTGCGAACAGCGATCCCTTCATCGCGCCGCTTGACATCCTCTCGCTCACGCTGGCGGATGCGGGCAGCTATGTCCTCGAGATCACCGACGATCAGATCTCCGGCTTCGGCGACCCGCCGCTCGAATCGAGCGAACTGGTCCTGAACGTCTTCGATCGCATGAGCACGCCGGTGATTGACGAAGGTCCGGTGCTCAACCTGGACACCAACGACAGCCTGACGCTGAACGTGAGCTTCAACGGCGGCATCCCGCCCTTCAACTACGTCTGGCAGAAGGATGACGGCAGCAAGGCGATTACCACCGTCGGTGGCAACGATCCCTTCCTCGACTTCGGCAAGCTGGAACTGGCCGACGAAGGCACCTACACGGTGACCGTCTCCGACGCGGGTGAAGAGGTCAAGACCTCTGCCCCGGTCCAGCTCTTCGTGGTCCAGGGCCTGCCGCTGGCCGGTGGCCTCGGTATGGCGCTGCTTGCCGGCGCCACGGCCCTCGCCGGTGCCGCGGTGCTCCGCCGCCGCAAGAAGTAAGGCCGGTATAGTCTGAGCCCAAAGGGCCGGATGCGAAAGCATCCGGCCCTTTTCTATTGGTGGCGTGTTGGCGGTGCCGGGCCTGTCCCCCCCACTCCGCTACAGACATCGCCGACCGGGTGGCCGCGCGGCAGCGAGCCGGCGGGGCACTACATGTCGTGGTTGGGGCTGCCGCTGGTGACGGGTGGCCGGGGACAATTCGTAGCGACGGGACGGTGAAGCGGGCTAAGTCCTTGGGACTCAGGGGGCGGTGGTGTGTGAAGCCCCTGGATCGGGTTGTTTTCCCTCTTTTTTGTGTCTGAAATCGGGGTGAAGTGCGGCTGAAGCGGGTGGCTACAAACGCGAAATTGAACGTTTCGTGCAGAAATCGGTTTCGCGCGGGGCGCGCGGTGCAATGGCTATGTTGTGGTGTCATTCTTGGGGATTCCCTTTGGGTCCTGGGCTAAAGAATTGAGGGCGGGTGTTGCAGTGATTTCGGGTCTGGGGTCTGGGGTCTGGGGTCTGGGGTCTGGGGTCTGGGGTCTGGGGTCTGATGATGTACGATTTGGTGGTGCGCCGCGTTCCTGAACTGTGTTCTGGAATGCGATTGCCTGGGACGCTGTGCTTCCCGAATGGGATGAACGCGAAGCGCAGCTTTGTGGGCACGTGCGTTCCACAATGAACTTGTGGAACGAGGTTGGGGCGAGCCGGAACGCGGAGGAAGGAGGACACCAGGGTGCCGGCGGGAATGAAGGCAGGAAACGCGACATCCCCCTTGATCCCCCCTTCCGGCAGGGGGACGGGGCCGGTCTGGGGAAGCGCGGGCGGATCATGGGGGTAGGATTTCTCACTGTCGTTCGAAATGACAGGCGGGGGGGCGTTCGGAATGACAGGGGGTGGCGCTTCGGAATGTCAGGCGGCGGGGCGGCTCTATACACTCCGGACATCGCTTTGCTCTGTGCACTCCGGACATAGGTTACACTTCTATCCGAGGACATGGGTTACACATTGTAGCCGATTGTCCTACGGAATTGCCCTGATTCTTCACCCTTCAAGAGCTCTTCCTCTTGGGGGCGGGGCAGAGTTTTTTTGTTCAAGGTCGAGCATGGCGATTCGCATGTGCCGATAGTAGACATCCATCTGCTTCTCTTCTGGCGAAGGCATGAGCGCGATGTGCTTGTCTGAGAGGACATCTGCGAGAAAGTATCGCTGTCCGTCGAAGTAGAAGCTTCCCTTGCCGTAGACGCGACATCCCCTTGATCCCCCTTCCGGAAGGGGGACTGGGCCGGTCTGGGGAAGCGCGGGCGGATCATGGGGGTAGGATTTCTCACTGTCGTTCGAAATGACAGGCGGGGGGGCGTTCGGAATG
>JAUIKJ010000426.1 GCA_030430835.1 Candidatus Hydrogenedentota bacterium | reverse complement strand
GCGGGCCTTTGATGCGCGCGTCTGATGGCACAGCTTATGATCTGCACGGCGACGCGGGCGCGCCGTCTGTCGTGCTGATCCACGGGCTTGGTCTGCATCGCGGGATGTGGGCGGATTATGTGGGCGTGTTGAGCGCCGATCATCGCGTGCTTTCCTATGACCTTTTTGGTCACGGTGACAGCGCCCCGCCGCCCACAACCCCCTCGCTCACCATCTATGCCGAGCAATTGGCCGGGCTGATGGATGAGGTCGGCATGGATCGCGCCGCCATCGTCGGCTTTTCGCTCGGCGGCATGATCAACCGGCGGTTTGCGATGGACCATGGCGCGCGCGCCAGCGGCCTCGCCATCATCGCCTACGAGCCCTACACCCTCCAGAAGAAAGCCGACTGGTATCAAAAGGAGATGGCGGCGCGCGGCATGAAGCGCCTCGGCTTCATCCACGAAATCCTCCAGCGCGACGACGGCTATGTCCGTTTCCTCAGCGATAACGACGTCGGCTGGGCCTGCCACTATCTCGACGCGCTCTGCTTCGAGTATGCCGTCACCGGAAACGAGGCGATCCGCGCGGAGGCCGTGGATGTCTTCAAGACCATCAAGTGGAGCGAAGAGATCACACCGATTCCCGGTTTCCCCGCGCGCGCCATTCACGCCGTGGGGCAGGACGAAATCCTCGCGTCCACGGGTTCTGCCGGGCGCCCTTCCGAGTGGAACCTCACCGAGGACGGCCTGTGGCGCTGGAAGGGGGATACCTCCAGCGACGAAGTGATCCAGCAATTTTTCTCCATCGCCATCTTCTACGACTTCGCCGCGCAGGGCGAGGAGAAGGAACTCGCGCGCGAACACCTCGCAAGCATGATGGACCATATCATCGAGAACGGCTGGTGCCTGCGCGATCTTGACGGCAACTGCACCGTCTGGGCACGCTGGGAACCGGAGTTCATCTTTAGCCCCGAACATACCGACGAACGGGGACTGAACGCGCTGCAGGCGCTTTCGATGGTCGCCGTCGCACAGCACATGCTCGGCGACGAGAAGTACGCGGCGGCGAAGCAGCAACTCCTCGACTGGGAATACCCGCAGCAGATCCTGCGGCAGAAGATCACCTTCCCCGGATCCACTTTCTTCGATGATCGCCTCGCCTTCCTCGCCTACTTCCCGCTCCTGCGCTACGAGGACGACCCCGAACTGCGTGCGCTCATCATGCGCAGCTTCCAGCGGAGCTGGGAGATCAAGCGCATCGACTACCAGCCCTGGTTCGACTATCTCTACGCCATCGTCACCGGCAACGAATTCGACGAGCAACGCGCCATCACGCATCTGCGCGAATATCCGCTCGACCTCGTCGACCATCCCTTCCACAATTCCCACCGCGACGATCTCACTACGCCGCCCGATGGCTACACCAACTACGTCACCCCGACCAATCCCATCGGCCCCCGCGAGCAAGGCGTCCGCCGCTGGGACCGCAATCCCCTCGAGCTCGATCAAGCCGGCACGCTCCGCTACCTCGATCCCTCCAGCTACCTCGACGGCTACTGGATGGCCCGCCACTTCGGCCTCATCCTCCCGCCGGACACCACCGACCCCGCGCTCTTGAACGACACCGAGACCCACGGCCCCGCGCTGATCGATCCCTACACCGGCCCCGCACGCCCGGAGATCGACTGAGATGACGGCCGGGAGGGCGAGCGTCCCCGCGAGCCGGTTGGATTCCGCAGCGGACGCGAAGTACAACTTCGCGACACATTTTCGTTCCGGAATTCAATTCCGGAACGAGGTGACGCGTTATCCGAGTCTTTGATTTGTACCACCCTCGTTCCAGAATTTCATTCTGGAACGCAATGGCCACACGAAGCTGCGCTTCGTGACCGAGTGATTCTGCGCCAACTACTCCGCAAGCGCGGCAGCAATAATTCCGCTCACGGCTTCCGCCTGTATATCCTTGCCTTCATTGTTGAAGTGTACGCCGTCCCCAGAGATTACGGCATTCATCTCGGCGTGCATCGGCGCATAGAGATCGTTCACCGCGACACCCGCCGCAGCGCAAATCTCAGCGGCGATCACGTTCCGCGCCGCAACCCGATCCACCTGATCCGCCATGCCGCCGTCGCGGGTCACCGGCGTGGACAGAGCGCAAACCAGCTTCGCCTCCAGC
>JAUIKJ010000048.1 GCA_030430835.1 Candidatus Hydrogenedentota bacterium | reverse complement strand
CAGGCCTGCGCAAAATTCCGCGCGGCCGCCGAGTTGGTGAAGACGATCAAATCCGGGGCGTAGGCATCGAGCTTCTCCAGCCGCGCCTCCAGCCCCGACACCGGCCGCGTCTCGTAGGCCTGCACTTCCTCGACCTGCATTCCGGCGTCGCGCAAGGACGCCGCCAGCGCGCGCCGCGCGATGTCGGCGCGGGGAATCAGTGCGCGCCCATCCTCAAGTGATCCGCAGGCCGCCATCGCGGCGACCGCGGCCTCCGGTCCGAAACCCTCCGGGTGCGCATCGACCCGAAGATAACGCCGCGCGACCGCGTCCGCCGTGGCCGCGCCCACCGCGCAGATGCGCGTGTCTCCCAGCGCGCGCGCGTCAAGTCCGGCGGCATCCAGTGTCTCGAAGATCATCTCCGCTGCGTTTGTGCTGGTGAGCACCAGCCAGTCCCATCGTCCCGTCTCCCACACGAAGCCGTTCTCCGGCGCGGGTACGATCTCCAGCGTGGGGAAGGAGAGCACGTCGGCGCCCAACTCGCGCAGGCGTCCCTCGAGCCGGTCGGCACGGCGCGCAGTGTGCGTCAGCACGACGCGCAGGCCATGCAGGGGGCGTGCTTCAAACCACGCAAGCTGTTCGCGCAGGCCCGCCACTTCACCCACCACAACAATGGCCGGAGCTTCGATCGCCGCCGCCTTCGCAGCGGCCGCAATATCCATGATCATGCCGGTCACCACACGCTGCCGCGCGTAGGTGGCCCATTCAATTACGGCGGCCGGCGTCCTTGCGTCGCGCCCCATCGCGATGAGGGATGCGGTAAGCGCCGGCAGTTGCTTCACGGACATGTAAAAAACCAGCGTGCCCTCGTGCACCGTCCGGCGGAGATCAACCTGAGTAGATGCGCCCGGCGCAAGATGTCCCGTGACGAAGGTGACGCTTGTCGACAGCCCACGGTGGGAAACCGGGATGCCCGCGAAGGCCGGCGCCGCAATGCCGGAAGTTACCCCCGGCACCACCTCGAAGGGAACGCCCGCGCCGGCAAGCGCCAGGGCCTCCTCGCCACCCCGGCCAAATACAAAGGGATCGCCCCCCTTCAGGCGGGCGACCGTATTGCCCGCACGCGCCTTGTGCACCAGTAGCGCATTGATCTCCTCCTGCGGCAGGCTGTGGCGATCGGCCTTCTTCCCGACGAAGATGTGCTCGGCCTGCGGCGCATGACCAAGCAGGCCCGGATGCGTCAGCGCGTCATACACCACCACACCCGCCTGCGCGAGACATTCGCGACCGCGCACAGTAATCAACCCGGGATCGCCGGGGCCGGCGCCCACAAGAAAAACTTTGCCTGCTACTGCATCGTGCATGAGACCCATTCTAAAGCAATCGAAGTTGTGATCGATACGCGTTGCCAGGCGATCGATGATTTCCTGCAACTGAAGAGCATCGCGCCCAGCATTGTTCGGTGACGGCTAAATCTACGAGAACGCGCTTTCGTGTCGATATTGCACGCAATAGTACTTGGCGTTCGCGCGAAAATCGGCGGGCAACGCCAGGGCCACCACCGTGTATGTGAAAGCGAAACCGGCCGACATTGGCCGGCGCGCCCGATGCCGGTAGCGCTCATGTGCACGCGTTCTTCTCACCGAAGGTGTTATGACTTCCAGCCCAGGAATGAATCGCTGAGCGTAGCACCTGTTCTCTACACCGAAGGTGTTATGTCTTCCAGCCCAGGGTTGCCGACCAACGGGAGGCTACCCTGGGTACGTTCGAGTTCGGTGGCAACCCTGAAGGGGTTGTGGCCTGGAACGAAAATGCTCAGGCGACAACACCCGTTGACGGAGTGGGGAGGGGTGTACGCCCTGCGCCTAGTCCAGGTCACGGCCCAGCAGTCCGCCGTAGAGCGAGCGCCGCCGGTCGTTGAACAAATCGTTGTGCGCGTTGAGCCGCTTCGAGTCCGCGTCCGACGGATCCAGCGCGGCCGTCGCCACCGCCTCCGCATCCACCGGCGCAGACACCCGGGTCTCGCCTATGGTATCGAGCAGTTGGCTCGCCCCGGTAAAGGTGAGGCTGCGCCCCGCGCGATCTTCCGTGCCGATGCGGTTTGCCGTAATCGCGAACACACGGTTTTCCACACAGCGCGCAAACATCGCGCGTTGGCACCATGGCAACACCAGGTTGGAGGGATGCGCAATGAGTTGTGCCCCGCCCAGCGCCAACAGCCGCGCCGTTTCCGGGAAGAACCAGTCGAAACAGATCATCAGTCCGATGCGTCCTGCCGGCGTTTCAATGACCGGTGGCGGCATCTCGCCGCGCACGAAGCAGTCCTTCTCACGATCGAAAAGATGGATCTTCCGGTAGTTATAAAGGCCACCCGAGGGCGTCGCAAGGAGGCACGCATTGTACGCCCCATAGTCTGAACGCTCGGCATAGCCCGCCACCAGCGTGGTGCCGTGGGACGCCGCCAGTTCCCGGATCAACTGACTCGACGGCCCCGTGCGAAACGGCTCGGCGTGCGCAATGGCCTCGTCCCGGTTCTGGAAATTGTATCCGGAGAACGCAAGTTCTGGAAATACCAGTAGATCGGCGTCCTCGGCCTCGGCACACAGGCGGCGTACCACCGCGGCGTTGGCCGCCCAGTCGCCGAAGCGCACATCAAACTGCGCGAAGCCCGCGCGAATGCGGTGGCCCATGCGCGCTTAGGCCTGCGTTGTCTTGCGGCAGAGATAGATCGCCTGGCTGTCCGGAATCTGGAAGCGCACCACCTCGTCCGGATCCAGCAGCGACGCCGGCGTAACTTCCTCATACGCAAACGGTGCCAGCCGGTGCTTGAAGTCCAGCGGTGAATAGCCGCGCACATGATCGAAGATCTCCGGATCCGGTCCGTCGTATTCCTCGGTCTCGGTCTGGTGCATCATAAAGGGCACCATGATCACCGCTTCCGCACCCGGCTTCAGCACGCGGTACAACTCTTTGATGGCGTCGTAGTCGCTGCCCACGTGTTCCAGCACATGTATGCAGTAGAGGCCCTCGAAGCTGTGGTCCGGCAAGGCCAGGTGGTGAATGTCGCAATTGAAGCCCGGGCGCAGCGCATACTGTGTCATGTCCCAGTCGATTCCAATCGGAACCAGATCCGGGTTCTGGTCAATGAAGCTCCGGATCTGCTTCTCCGGCGCAAAGTGCAGCACCCGGCCCGGACGATCCATGAAGGCCGGCTTCCGCCGGGTCAGAAAAAGATGCAGCATCCGGTGGCGTTCGTGACCGCGACAGACCGGGCACTCCACGTTTGGCACGTGAAACTTGCCGCAGTCCAGGTACTTGAAGCCGTAACCTTCCCAGCCGCAACACGGGCATTCCACCCGCGCGCCCAGAAACTTGTTCTGGATGCGCCGAATCAGGTTCGCTACCGACACATACACCAGGGTCCAGCCGGATCGAAAGCCGCTGCGCAGGAAGCGGCCGGCAATCAGCCGAAGTCGGTTCTGGATCACCCGGATCCAGAATCCGGCACCCGTGTGTCCGGGAGAAGCGGTAGTGGAAATAGACATGAGTGGTAGGTCCGTGGTCTGATTTTCCGGAAGCATAGCAAAGCCCGGTGTACGCGTGCAGGTCGCCGCCCAAAATCTCACGCCGCCGTCTGCGCCCGCCTTTCCCGCAGCACCACCTCCTCGGGACGCAGGTTCAGGCGGAAGCCCCGCTTCGGCACCGTCACCACAAGGTCCCTTCGCCCGGGGCATGCCGCCTCCACCGCCTTCAGCAGCTTCCGCTTCTGGAAGTGCATCTGGTTGTCCTCCACCACCACATCCCCCCAAATCGCCGCGTAGATCTCCTCATACCCGACGCACTCGCCCGCCCGTGACGCCAGCACCTCCACCAGTTGGTACTGCTTCTCCTGCAGCGGCACCTCCGCACCGTCCACCTGAATGCGGTCCGGGTGGCGCGCGTCAACGACGAGCACGGGCTTCGATTCTTCGGTTTTCATAGGATCATCCTCCGGGTTGGCTGTTTGTGTCTTTCCCCACTCCTGAAGTGCCCGCGCCGCCCTCGGTGGCAGGCACTGTTCCAGCAATTCCAGCGGCGCATCCGCCGCCGCACGCGCATCGTGCAGGCCTTGCGCGTGCAGGGCGACCAGGTGTCCCCGCGGAAGATCGTGCTCCCGCAGCGCCCGCGCCGCGGGCAGTGCCGCGGCGCGCAGCCCCCGCTGTACCTGCTCCGCAAGGTCACGGACCGCCGCCACAAACTCTTCCCGTAGACCCATCGCCTGCGCAATGGCCGCCGCCGCATCAATGATCCAACTCACCTGCTCCGACGCCCCCAACACCTGCCCCGCCATCGTGTTGTAGTCCTCCTCGATCGCCGACAGCGCCGCCTCCTCGCTCCAGTCACCCAGCATCAGCGCGATCTTCGCCGCGCGCACATCCTCGAAGTGCGGCGATGCCGCGTGCTGGGTGATCCGTTGGATCGGCAACTCGTCTGGCGCATCCATCCCCGCCAACCGCCCGCGCAGTTGCGTCATATAGTCTGCATGGTCGAACTCCTTCGCCGTCAGCATCACCTGCGGCATCCGCCCGTCCGGGGTAGATGCCGCCGTAAAGATCAGTTCCACCGGCGACCAGTCCCGCCGCTCCGAGGCCGTCACCCAATGCTCCAGCATCCGCGCCGTCTCCAGGCTGATCCCCTTCGAGGCCACCGCCTCGCCCAGCGGCGTGGGGGAGAGGCCCGCCTCCGCATCCATCGCCAGCACGCCCCTCTCGATGCAACGGTTTACCGCCGCACGAATTCGCGTCGCCACCTCCTCCAGCGTGTACAGTTCCGTCCACACCCACCGCCCCGTCAGCGTTTGCTCCAAGAAATGGCTCACCTCCGCCACCGTCCGGCACGCGCGCGACGCCACCAGCCGCAGCACCGGATTCTCCAACGGCATCTTCGCCAGTTGCGGCGCGATTTTCTCGCGCTCGCCCTCGATGTAGCGCCGCCACAAGGTGTCCCGCTCGAAGGCCGAGGTCGCAATCAATATCGACCGTCCAAAGTCGTGCCCCGCGCCATAGCGCCCCGCGCGCCCGCCCATGTTCTCGTATTCCATGTGCAGCAGCGGTGTCTTCCACGGCATGTCCAGATCCGCGTCGTAGCGCCATTTCTCCGCGCTGAGAAAGACATTCTGCGCCGGCAGGTTCAGCCCCACCGCCAGCGTACTCGTCGACACCATCACCCGCACCTCTCCCTCGCGGAAGGCCGTCTCCACGATCTCCCGTTCCGCCGGGGCAAGGTCCGTGCTGTGAAAGGCCACGCCCCCCGCCAGCGCCCGCAGCAGGCTGTCCCGGCAGCGCGTGCTTTCCAGCCGCCGCAGCGCCTCGCCCGCCTGCGCCGCCGCGGGTATCCCAATCCGCGCCGCCAGCCGCTCCGCCCCCGCGCGCGCCTCGTGCTTTGCCTTCACGAACACCAGGCAACTCTCCCCGCGCTGTGCGAAGGCCGCCACGTTCTCGGCCAGAATCTCCCACGCGTTCTCGCAGTCCGCGTCCGCCAGCCGTTCCTCGTCCTCACCGTATTCGTTGTAGGTCCGGTAGCGGTACATCCCTTCAAAAAGCACCCCGAAGCGCAACTCCACTGGACGCCGCTCGTAGAACACGAGCTGCGCCCGCATCCACTCCGCCAGCCGATCCGCCCCGCCGATCACCGCGGACAAACCAATCAACCGGCAACCCGATTCCAGGATCCGCGTGAACAGCAGTTCCACCATCGCTCCGCGATCCGGATCCGAGAGAATCTCCAGTTCATCCGCAATCACCAGATCGATTTCCTGCAAGCGCTCCGGCCGACGCACCAGCAGTTGCGACAACTTCTCGTACACCACAATCGCGATCGAGAAATTGCCCGACTCCAGATCCGCATCGAAGTCGCGGTGGTCCCGCGTCGAGATAATCACCCGCAGCCCGTAGTCCGTATACTTCGCGCGGAAGTCCGCATACTTCTCTTCCGCCAGCGCTTTCAGTGGCACGAGGTACACTACCTGCTTCCCCGACAGCGCCGTGCGAATCGCCGCCATCTCGCCCACGAAAGTCTTCCCCGAACTCGTCGGCGCCTGAATCAACAGGTTCCCGTCCCCGAAGAGTCCATGCTTTTTCACGGCCTGCGCCTGCAGCGGTAGCAACGCCGCACTCTCCTGCCGTTGCCACAGTGCGATCACGTCCCCCGGAACGTCATACTTAACCAAGTCCGACATCTTCATCCGTGGATCTCCCTCGTTGCGCCACGGATCAGGATACTGAATAGTTATTCAGCTGTCAAGATCTTGTGTCTCAGAATCGCTAAGTATCTTGTATAGAAGAGTTTAGCGATCATGCTGATCACGGCATCCCAAGCGATATCCACCGTGTCTACAGAATTTCGGGCCGTCAACACCGTCGTGGCCTGCCTCCGCCTCGCACGGTGCGGGGAGAGGCAATGTCCCCAAAGCAGGCATTTGTGCGAACACGGATGGCGGTATCGCCCATCGCGTCACCGGGACGCATCGCTCGCGTATCGTTCCGCGATTGACGGTCAATCAGAAATAGAAGTGTAAGGAGAAACAGCTATCTCTTAATATTGACACAATAAGAAATGTAGGAATATATTGATCCAAATCTGCCCCGCGAGGAACACCCCGTTCCTTGTGTCGCGCAGGTGGGAACGGCGACACAAACGATTTGGGAGAATCTACAATGTCCGACCAGAACGCAATGATGATGTATGACGCAAGCAAGAAATCCGCCGTGGTTGCCTACATACTCTGGTTCTTCACTGGAATGCTCGGTGGCCACCGGTTTTACCTCGGCCGCACCGCCTCCGCGATCGCAATGCTCGCCGGCACCGTCATTTCCGCAATTCTGACGGTGATCCTTGTTGGCGTCCTGGGGCTGTTCGTCATTGGAATCTGGGTGCTGGTAGACGCGTTCTTGATTCCGGGAATGGTCGAAACGCACAATCAGAAACTGGTATCGAGCCTGTCTTGATCGCGATCCCGGATGAAGGGATGGCCGACAGAATTCGCGATGCTGAGATGAAAGGTGATTGAAATCGAGAATCCATAGCGAATCATTTCTCGGGAGTTTTTTCCCCAGAAGAGAATGGGCGTGAAGTCGGCGAAGCGCGGGCGCGCAATGAGATTCTCGCCATCCGTATACAGGAAGCGATCAGGGAAGAGGGCCTCAATGAAGCAAGATGATTCCCGCGCGAAGACATCAAGACGCAAAGAATACGGGGGCCTTTATTCTACTTTGTCCCTTCGCATCGTTGCGCGCCTCTTCCTGCTCCTCGCCGCGCTCGCGTGCGGCACTGCCGCCCACGCCGCGCCCCCCAACATCGTCTTCATTCTCATCGACGATCTCGGCTGGGCCGACCTCGGCTGCTACGGCAACGCTTTCAATGAAACCCCCAACATCGACCGCCTCGCGTCCGAGGGCCTGCGTTTCACCGATGCCTACGCCGCCTGCCCCGTGTGTTCCCCCTCGCGGGCCAGCATTCTCTCCGGCCAATACCCTGCGCGCCTCGGCCTCACTGATTTTATCACCGGCCACTGGCGGCCCTACGCGCCCCTGCGCGTACCCACCAACCGCACCCAGTACCTTCCGCTCGAGATCGTCACCCTCGCCGAAGCCCTCCAGCCCGCGGGATACACCACCGGCGCCTTCGGCAAGTGGCACCTTGGTGGCCGCGAATACTTCCCGGACAAGCAAGGCTTCGACGAATCCATCGTCACCACCGGCTGGGGCCATTTCGGCAACAAGTCCCTGCCCGATCAGCAGTGGACCAAGGAGGACTACCTCGCCGAGAAACTGACCGACCACGCCATCGACTTCATGACGCGCCACAAGGAGCAACCCTTCTTTCTCTACCTGTCCCACTTCGCCGTACACATCCCGCTCGAAGCACGCGAGAAACTCATCGCGAAGTATGAGGCCAAGCCGAAACCCGCCACCGGCATCAACCACCCCATCTATGCCGCCATGCTCGAACACGTCGACGACAGCGTCGGCCGTCTCCTCGATTCACTCGACGCACTCGGCATCGCCGACAACACGCTCGTCGTCTTCTTCTCCGACAACGGCGGCCTGCACCAGCGCTACGACGGCAAGGACGGCATCGTCAGCACCAACGCGCCTTTGCGTGATGAGAAGGGCTCCCTCTACGAAGGCGGCATCCGCGTGCCGCTCATCGTCAAGTGGCCCGGCAAGGTCCAACCCGGCACCACCAGCGCCACGCCCGTCACCAGCACCGACTTCTATCCCACCTTCCTCGCCGTGTCCAGCGCGTCGTCACCAGACCAGCCGCAGGACGGCGTCAGCCTCCTGCCGCTCATCACCGAAGCGAAGGGCGACGGCGACCGCCCCATCTTCTGGCACTACCCGCACTACCACCATTCCACCCCCGCCAGCGTCGTGCGCAAAGGCGACTGGAAACTCATCGACTTCTACGAAGAAGGCCTCGGACCCGAACTCTACAACCTCGCCAAGGATCTCAGCGAAACCCACAACCTCGCCGCCACCCAGCCCGAGAAACTCGCCGAACTCACCGCCCTCCTCAACACCTGGCGCGCCGAAGTCCACGCTGAAGCCCCCGTTCCCAATCCCGATCACGACCCCGCCCGCGCCGCCGAGTGGGGCAAGCACCCCTAAGTGCAGGTGCGCGAGGAAGGGGAGGGCGCGTGACCCCACGCGCCGGTTCCTTTCTGTCGATCTGTGGCAACACAAGAAACTCAACACATTCCCTACGTCAAAGGTGTCAAGCCCTCCAGCCCGGGGGGACCAACCAGAAGAAGGCTCCCCTGGGTTCAATCGACAGGAGTAGCTACCCTGAAAGGGGGGCATGGAAACGTGAATCGATTTTCGCAGGAGTTAAGTTAGGATCCGATCTCCACTACTCCCCGCCCACCGCCTCCGCGACAGCCCATCTTTACGTAAAAATTCTTCCAAGCTTCTAGGGAACCCCGCCCCGATTCCCGGGTTCTATAAGGTGCACACGCGATTTCAGGGAATTTCGCAGTGCGGCAGAGACCGGATCGGAGGCAGTCAGGGTGGGGACTTTATGGGGGACGGCACAGGCGCTATGATCCCCCCGAGGTCCCGTACAGTGGGGAGAGGTAACATGCGTGCGATAGTGCTCTTGCTGGCGTTGGTCGGGGCGGTTCCCTTTGGGGCCATGGCGCAGGGCGGCGGCCCCGGCGACCCGCCGCCCCCGGGCGGTGGACCGCTCCAGCCGCCCCTCGTGCCCCCGGGCAATCCCATCACCGAAGAGAAGAGCGACCTCGGCAAATCTCGTCCACCCGCACCATGGCCTGCGGCACCTGCCACATCCCCGCCCACGGCGGCACCGACCCGCGCGCGACCTTTGGCGCGCTGCGCGCCACGCATCCCGGGCCCGATGGCGAATTCGGCACGGACGACGACATCACCGGTTCGCCCGGCGTGCCCTTCAATGACGCCATCGGCGACTATTCGCCCGTTGACGCCTACGGCATCCTCGAGCAGGTCACCGGCCGTCAGGCGCCCTCCGCCATCAATGCGGGCTACGCCCAGGAACTCTTCTGGGACGGCCGCGCCGGCGAAGAATTTCGCGACCCCTTGACCAACGCCATCGTGTTGCCCAACGGCGCCGCACTCGAGACCCAGGTCTTGGGGCCTCCGGTCTCGGATGTCGAGATGGCGCACAGCGGCCGCGACTGGAACGACATCGTCGACCGCATCGCGTCGGCCAAACCGCTCGCGCTCTCGCCGCACATCCCCCTCGGCCTCGAACTCTACATCGGCGATCAGTCCTACCCCGAACTCTTCGCCGCCGCCTTCGGTACGCCGGAGATCACCCCCGCGCGTATCGCCATGGCCATCGCCACCTATGAGCGCACCCTCGTCTCGAACGAAGCGCCCATCGACAGCGATACCCCACAGAATCCCACGCTCACCCCGCAGGAACAGCAGGGGCGGAACATCTTTAACCAGAGCAACTGCAACCGCTGCCACTCCGGACCGCTCCTCTCCGACAACGACTTCCACTACATCGGCGTGCGCCCGCAGGCCGACGACCTCGGTCGTTTCGAGGTGACCGGCGTCAACGGCGACCGCGGACGCTTCAAGACGCCCTCCCTCCGCAACGTCGAACTCAGCGCGCCCTACATGCACAACGGCCGCTTCGAGACCCTCGAGGATGTTGTCCTCTTCTACAACCGCGGCGGCGACTTCACCGCGCCCAACCTCGATCAGGACATTCGCCCGCTCAACCTGAACGCCCAGGAGCGCGCCGCGCTCGTCGCCTTCCTGCGCCGCCCGCTGACCGATACCCGCGTCACCAACCAGGAAGCGCCCTTCAACCCGCCCACGCTCTACACGCAATCCGACCGGGTGCCCGAGATCATCTCTACCGGCACGAGCGGGAGTGGGGGATTCATGCCACAGCCCCTCGCGCTCGAGCCGCCCATCGCCGGTAACCCCAGCTTTACGGTCGGTATCTACGGCGCTCTCGGCGGCGCGTCCGCGCAACTCATCATCGACACCACCGACCCCGGTACCGGCCCCACGATTCCCGCCGATCCTTTCTTCGCCAACGACGCAACCACCCTGGCCGGCAGCGGCGCGGGCAATGGCACCGGCTCCATCAGCCTCGCCATCCCACCAAGCGCCGCACTCATCGGCCAAGAACTTTACGGACGCTGGTACATCACCGATCCTTCCGCGCCCGGTGGCCTCGCCGTCACGCCCGCCTTCCGATTCACCATCTTCGGCGACCCGGACGATTTCACGGGCGAGGGCGAAGGCGAAGGCGAAGGCGAGGGCGAGGGCGAGGGCGAGGGCGAGGGCGAAGGCGAGGGCGAAGGCGAGGGCGAAGGCGAGGGCGAAGGCGAAGGCGAAGGCGAAGGCGAAGGCGAAGGCGAAGGCGAAGGCGAGGGCGAAGGCGAAGGCGAGGGAGAGGGAGAAGGCATGAACGAAGGTGAGTTACCCACCGGCGATCACAGCGCCGACCAAAACGCTGACGGCCGGATCAACCTGTCCGAGCTGCTGCGCGTCATCCAATTCTTTAACCTCGGCGCCTACCACTGCGATGGCGTAACCGAAGACGGCTTTGCACCCGACACGGGCGACACCAACTGCACGCCGCACGCAACCGACTACAACCCCCAGAACTGGGCCATCAGTCTGCAGGAACTCCTGCGCCTTATCCAGTTCTACAACAGCGGCGGCTACTACCAGTGCGAAGGCGGCGAAGACGGCTACTGCCCCGCCAACCCCTGACAACTCCGAAGCAAAAACGAATCACCCCGGCATGCGGCAACCGCCACGTGCCGGGGTGTTGCGCCATTGTCGCGTAGCGCGCGGACCACGGGTGGCACGGTATTGCGAGGCCGCGCGCAATGCTGTGCAAGACCCGCTGTAGCCCGAGGTCCCCGCCCCCCGGGACGATCGCGACAGAAGGTCAACGTGCCATGAATCGAAACGGCGAACGCGGCCGAAGACCACCACGCCGGCAACACCACCAACCACACACCCCGGCGGCAAACATGATCCCGGGGGCGGGGGACCCCGGGCTACATGCCGCTACCGCTTTTCCTTATTCTTCAACACCACCCGGCGCCGGAATCGCCGCATACGCCGTCCCATAGGCCCCCGCCGGGGCCGGTGCGCCCAGCAGCATACACATGGTCGGCGCG
>JAUIKJ010000047.1 GCA_030430835.1 Candidatus Hydrogenedentota bacterium | reverse complement strand
ACTGCGGACCGTGTGTACTGGGTGATTGGCGTGGCGTGGGGCCTGGGCGGACTCGGTTGGCTCGCCGCGCGCCGCCGCAATTTTTCGCCCCATCGCGCGGAGGTCGGCGTGGACCTTCGGCACAACTGGCGCTACACGCGCTGGATCGCCGCGCAGAACGTGGTCTACATCGCCAGCATCCAGATCTTTCCCTGGATTCTCTACACCCTGCGCGACGAGGAGGCGAACGGTATTCTCGCGGCCTGCATGGGCGTGCTCTTTTTTTCCAATCCCTTCGTGCTTGGGTTGGGCAACTTCATCGCGCCGAAGACGGTGCATGCCTTGAAGGAAGGCGGTGAAGGGGGAATGAACCGCTTCGTCACCAAGGCGCTGATCTTCTTCGGCGGCAGCATGGGTGTCTTCGCGCTGATCATGCTCTTGGGTGGCGAGCTCATACTGACGCTCTTCTACGGCGCTGCTTACCAGGGCTACGGCACGGTGATGGGCATTCTCGGCATCAGTCAATGGATCTGGGCAGTAACCATGCCGACCAACTACGGACTCAACGCACTCGAACGGCCGGATGTCGCCTTCAAGAGCCAGAGCCTGGCGATGCTGTTTACGCTTACGGCGGGCTACTTTCTGGTCGAGCGCTTCGGCGTGGCCGGGGTCGCGTGGGGATACCTCGCGAACAATGCGATCATGCTGGTCATCGCACGCCTGGCCTATGTCGGCGAACTGCGCCGGCGGAAGGCGGCTGGATGAGCGCGCGCCTGACCCATGTGGCCGAGCCACTGGATCGCCGCCGTAGCGATGGTCCCCCGTGGTTGCTCTTCCTGTTCCTCACGGGTGCCTTCTTCATTATCGGGCACGATCTCGCCGCGCCGACGAAGTTCGCCGAAATGATGGACGCGACCACTCTGGAAGATCTCGAGGGTGGCGAAGGTGAACAGCAGCCACTGCGGCAGCTGGGTGGCCTCGCGCTCGGGGGATGGGGCGCGGCGATGGTCTTCCTCGGCGAGCGCCGGGAACAGCGACTGACGAGCATGCTCGGCGTGTTGACCCTCTTCTTTGTGGTGTGGGCCGGCATGAGCGTGTTCTGGGCGGACGACCGCGGCCAGACCTTGCGCCGTTTCATTCTGTTGGTCTTTCTTTCCTTTGGCACCGTCTCCGCGATCCGGCGCTTCCGCGCCATTGATCTCCTGTGGTTCGCGCTCTTCGCCTGCACGATCTATCTCGGAATCGGCATCGTCAACGAAATCCTGCGGGGCACCTTCCGGCCACTGCCCCTGGGCTACCGCTTCGCGGGGACACAGCACCCCAACTCTCAGGCGGTGAACTGCGCACTGTTGCTGATGGCCGTGGCCGCGTGGTGGATCGGCGCGCCGCAGCGCCGCATCCCGATCGCGATCATGGGTCTGGGTGTGGTGTATTTCCTGTTGCTTGCGGGATCGCGCACGGCGCTCGGCGGCGTAGGCGCGGCCTTGTTTCTGACCTGGGCCCTCACACTCGACGGGTACAAGAAGTTTTTCCTGATCTGCTTCGGCATCACCCTCTTCGTCTTCGTGACCCTATTTGGCGATGCCGCCATGTCGACCATCGAGGATACGCTGGAGATGGGCCGCGCGGATACCGAAGACTCGCTCGGATCGCTCAGTGGCCGGGTGCCGCTTTGGGGACAGCTCTATGGCTTCATCCTGGAGCGGCCCGTGCTCGGCTTTGGTTATGGCGGGTTTTGGACCCCGGAGCATATCGATGCGGCGATTGAGGAACAGGGCTGGCCCCTGTCGCATGCGCACAACGCCTACATCGATCTCCTGCTGGAGATTGGTCCGCTTGGTGCGCTGACCTATCTGTTCATCCTGATCCTGGCGGCCCGCGCGGCTTTTGTGCGCTACATGCAGGGTCAGGGTACGGTCTATTTCTACCTGACCGCGCTGCTGTTATTCGTGCTCTTCGGCGGCCTAATGGAGTCGGCCGCGATTCAGCGTAGTCAGCTCACCTTCTTCCTTATGCTTGCCGTGGTGCACCTGGCCTTTCCCCGCGATCCGGAACCGGCGAAGACCTTCCCCGAATCGATCGACGTACGCGCGAGGGCGCTCTCATGATTAGCGTGGCCGTATGTACCTGGAACCGTGCGGAGGTCTTGCGCGTTGCGCTGGAAAGCCTGATCGCATTGGATCATCCGGATTACGAAGTCGTCGTCATCGACGATGGTTCGACGGACCACACCCGCACGGTGGTCGATTCCGTGCGGGCGGTGGCGAAAGTGCCGATGCGTTATGTCCACCAGGAGAATGCAGGTATTGCCGCGGCGCGGAACCGTGCGGTCGCCGAGGCACAGGGTGCCTGGATCGCCTTCTGCGACGACGACCAGCGTGCGGATCCGGCCTGGCTGGGCGCGCTCGTACGTGCGGCTGCGCATACCGGCGCGCGTTGCCTGGGCGGTCCGATTTATCTTGACCTGCCGGCCGACACGACCGCCACGCTCGGCCCGGTGCGCCGGGGCATGCTGGGCGAACACGACTTTGGCACGACGCCGCACCGATTTGAAGGGAAAGAAGTCCCGTCGAGCGGCAACCTCTTCGTCGAGATGAAGGTGTTTGAGGAGGCGGGAACCTTCGACATCACGCTGTCGAGCGGCGAGGACGCCGATTTCGTACGGCGCGTTCGCGGGGCGGGCATCGATCTGTGGAGCGCGCCCGAGGCGATCATGTACCACCTGATTCCTGCGGAGCGCCTGAAGGAGGGCTACTTCCGCTGGGTGGCCTTCCGCTGGGGCGCGCAGTTCGCGACGATCGACCATAAGACTTACGGTGCCGCAGGGCTGGCACTGCGCGCGTTGCTGCGTCTTGCGCAGGGCTTGCTGATCACCCTTCCCAAGCGCACGATGGCAAAAGTATCCGGCAATACGCCCGCGGCGGGCGATGCGCAATGCCTGCTCTGGCGGATGGAAGCCTACCTGCGGCAGGGCCTGCAACTACTCGCGCCGGGCCTCTTCCCGCAGCGGGCCTTTCTCGATGCGCTCGACTTCCGCAAGGAGCGTCTGGGCGAGGTCGAAGAATGAAGGTGCTGCAGGTGCACAACCGCTATCGGCTGCGCGGCGGCGAGGATGCGGTCTTCGACAACACGATCCGCATTCTGCGTGCGGGCGGGGTGGCGGTGTGCACCTTCGCGCGGGACAGCCGGGACCTGCCGGATACCACGGCCGCCAAGGCGGGCGCGATGATCTCCGGCGTGTGGTCGGGCGCGGCGAAACGCGCGATGCGCGCGACCCTGCGCCGTGAACGGCCGGATGTTGTGCATGTACACAACCTATACCCGCTGCTTTCACCATCGGTCCTCGCGGCCTGCGACGACGCGGGCGTGCCCGTGGTGATGACCGCACACAATTACCGGCTGAGCTGTCCTATCGGCACGCACTATGTGCACGGTGCGGCGTGCATGCGCTGCGCGGGTGGGCATGAACAGCACTGCTTCCTGCGGAACTGCCGGGGCAGCCGCGCGGAGAGCGCGGGCTATGCGCTGCGATCGTGGTTGGCGAACCGTAACCACTGGTTTCGCCGGCCGGTACAGCGCTTTCTCGCCATCAGCGCATACCTGCGCGATCATCTGATCACACAGGGTTTCGATGCGGACACCGTAACTGTGGTGCCGAATACGGTGGCGATTCCTGCCGATGCCACGGATCCCGCCGAAGGCAGCTACGCGCTCTTCTGTGGCCGGCTGAGCGAAGAGAAGGGCGTCGACATTCTGATTGCCGCCGCGCACGCCGCGCCGGAGGTGCCGGTGCGTATCGCGGGGGACGGTCCGTTGCGGCCGGCGCTCGAATCCATCGCGCCGCCGAATGTGCGCTTTCTCGGGCGTCTGGACGCCGGCGAGCTTGCAGCGGCCTATCGCGGTGCGCGCTTCTTCGTGGCCCCGGCCATGTGGCACGAGGCCTTCGGGCTGGTGGTGGCCGAGGCGATGGCCCACGGACTACCTGTGATCGCATCGCGCATGGGCGCGCACACGGAGCTGATTGCCGATGGCGCGCGCGGGCACCTCTTCAGCGCGGGGGACGATACCGCGCTCGCGGAGACGATGCACGCGCTGTGGAAGGACCCGGCGCGCTGCCGGGACATGGGTGCCGCCGCACGCCGTTATGCGGCGGAAGAGTTTGGCGAAGCACGCTATTTCGAACGGCTTATCGCCGTGTATCAGGAAGTGACCGCGAATGCGGCAGAACCGGGGATCTCGACATGAGCGAAACGAAGACCAGGATACCGCGCGTGAACATTCTCGGCGTGGGCGTGAGCAACATCAGTCTGGTGGATGCGGCGAAGGCCATCGAGGACTTGGCGCACGACGGCGGGAAGCACTACGTGTGCGTGAGCAACGTGCACACGGTGATGATGTGCCAGAGCGATCCCGAGTACATGCGGATCCACAACGAGGCCTCGATGGTGACGCCGGACGGCATGCCGTTGGCCTGGATGGAACGCAAGCTGGGTTACCACCAGCCGGGCCGGGTCTACGGCCCGGACCTCACGCTGGAGGTATGCAAGCGCAGTCCGGAATCCGGCCTGAAGCATTACTTCTACGGCGGCGAGGAAGGCGTGCCCGAGGAACTGACCGAGAGCTTCCGCGAACGCTTCCCCGGTATCCAGATCGTCGGCGGCTATTCACCGCCCTTCCGCCCGCTGACACCGGAGGAGGACGAGGCGGCTGTGCAGGCAATCAACGAGAGCGGCGCCGATGTGGTGTGGGTCGGTCTCGGCGCGCCGAAGCAGGAGCGCTGGATGGCCGAGCACCGCGACCGGATCACCTGTCCCGTGCTGGTGGGCGTGGGCGCGGCCTTCGCATTCCACACCGGCCGTGTGAGTCAGGCGCCTTCGTGGTTGCAGTCGCGCGGACTCGAGTGGGCCTACCGCCTCTACGCCGAACCGCGCCGCCTCTGGCGCCGGTATCTCTACAACAATCCGCTCTTCATGATTGCCGCGGCGGCACAGTTGAGCGGCCTGAAGAAGTATGAATTGAAGGCGTAGACAGGGTTACAGGATTTAACACGATATACAGGATGGGAGAATAGGCGGGCCGTTTGATGCGCCCAGCCTATTCGTTTTCATCTTCATCCCGTTAATCCGGTGAAATTCTGTAATCCCGTCTACGCGTTTCCTATCCGCAGGTATACACGACCGCCACAAGGTAGGCTTTGTACGTGACGCCGCCGTGGACTACGGTCTCGGTGACTGCGTCCCAATCGACGCGCTCGATTACCTTGCCGACCGTATAGTTGTGCTGGAGGTCGTCGTCCTGCAACTGACCGAATCCGGGCACGGCCGAGGTGGTGATGTAGTCACCCGCCTCGATTTCCCCGTTCGCGGTGCAGACCCAGACCCGGCCTTCGCCGAGGGCATTGACCAGGGCGAAGCGCTCGCCATCGCCGGGGGTGTACCACGAACCTTCGAAGGGTTCATGCTCGCGCACGACCACGCCAAGTACGCGCTTGTCCGACGCAGTGTCGGCCAGGGCGACTTCAGGGAGCGTTGACGATAGCGAGATATTACCGGCTTCGTCCGTGCGCGCTGCCGTAACGCCTGTCGCACTAACGATGAGTCCAGGCGTCGCCTCGCCCTGCCATTCGGCGCTGAGCCGCACTTCATGCGCGCCTGTGAAAGGCGCATAGTTTGTTCCCGCGCCGTCCGCGAAGAAGTCGATCGAGTTGCCTTTTCCGACGACGCCCGTGCCGTTGGTTCCAGAACCTTCAAACTCGCCCCCCTTGCCATTCGTTCCCGTGGCCCTGCCGAGTACTCCCGTTCCCGCGCCCGCGCCCGCGACAAACTCCGCCGCCGCATTCAGCCAGTTCCCCGAATCCGGCGTCCGCACGAGTAAGCCACGCAGACCTGCACCCGGGGCATCGTTGGTAATCTCGATTACCGGGTCGCCGTTGTTGTTTGGATTCGAGAACTCGTAGAAGCCGCTCACGTTGTCGCCGTCGTCGTCGACCCACAGGTCATCGGAGAATGTCACAAAGTCCGAACTCGTGAAGCCATCGAGCCGATCAGCGTCGAGTCCGCTGCCGGAACCGTCCGCGCCAAGCACGATACTGAAGACCTCGTTGTCGCGCGCGACCCCGGTCGGTATCCGCGCATCGGCCAATACGCCTGAGGTAATGTCCGCCGCGCTGTGCTCATGATCAACGGGTGCGAGATCGGATGCATCGAGCCCATCCACGGTATCGGCGTCGCTGGCTGATTGCGCGTTTGTTGAGAAGGTGGCCATGTCGGCGGAGGCCGCATGATCCGCTTCTTCCGCAGTCTCCGCGGCGATCGCTTCGTCTGCCGTAGTTGCGCGAAGGGCGTAGGGCGCCGCGAAGAGCTGCTGCCTCGGGGTGAGGTCTTCCCCTTCCACGTTGATGTTCAGCCAGACCTCATCGAAGGCGACAATTCCTGCTGCGGTAATGCCGATATCGTCGTTGTCGCCGATGATCGTGGTGAAGATGCCGTTCGCGTCCGGTGTGACCAGGTCGGTTTCCGAGAAGAGCTTCTCGTTATTCACCAGCGGGTTCCCGTCCACGGCCGCATCGAAGAAGGTAAAGGTAATTTCCGTCGCGACCGTAACCGGCATTTCGTTCGAATCGACGAGCCGCCCCTGATAGACAAAAGACTCTGGGGGCACGGCAACCGCCGATACGGCGAGGGCACAGGCAAGCCAGGTTGCGGCATGGAATTTGGCGTTCATGGCAGACATTCCTTATCGCTGGATTCGGATATCGGGTTGGTATCGAAGCAGGCGCCTAGGGCAGCCCGGGACAGAAGGAATCTTCGGTCGGCGGATCGGCATCGGGGCAGTAGAAGTAGCCGCCGCTGTTGTAAAACTGGATGGTGCGCAGCAGCTCCGACAGGTTCACCTGCCAGTCCTGCGGGTTGTAGTCGCTGTCGTGCGGCGTGCAGCCCTGGTTGCCGGGATCGGGATCGTATCCGTCCTCGGTGCCGTTCTCGCAGTGGTAACCATTGGAGTTGAAGAACTGGATCACGCGCAGCAGTTCGCTCAGGCTGATCCCGTTGTCCATGGTCTGGTCGGCGGTGTGGAAGATGCCCTCGCCCTCGCCCTCGGCGGGACCGCCGAAGAGAGACCACGGCTGCACGAAGCCACTGTAGAGCGTGAAGCCTGCGCTGGAGCTTGGAGGCGCCGCGCCGGATTCGGCGCCGCTGGCGTCGCTGAGTCCGCTGCTCGCCGCCGTGGCCACGCCACCGGCGCTGCCGATGGTGGTGAGGGTGAGACCGTAGTTTGCGCTGGAGGCGACTTCGGCGTGGACGCTGACCGTAATCGCCGCGAGCAATGCCGCACGAGCGCAGCAAGACAGCATACGATACCAAAGAATTCGGCTCATTGGGTCCCCTCTCGCGTCTACCCCGGTAGCAGAGTACCGGAGAAGAGCGAGGGCGTCAAGTGTATTGTAGACCTGAACACATTGACAGGATTACAGGACTTCGTTGGATGAAGCGGACGAAGAAACGAATCGACCGGGCGTGATAAACGCCCGGCCGATTTTCGTATCCAGTAAATCAGGTTGAATCCCGCTATCCAGTCTGCGCCCTCTGTCAGGAAAAACTCACCTTCGGCACGGCGCGCTCGGCGGCGTCTTCGATCTCGAAGAACTCCGCCTGATCGAAGTTGAACATCCCGGCGATGATGCTGCTGGGGAACATCTCGATCTTGTTGTTGAAGTGCATCGCTTCGTCGTTGTAGGCCTGCCGCGCGAAACTGATCTTGTTCTCGGTCGAGGTCAGTTCTTCCTGCAGCGCAAGGAAATTCTGGTTCGCCTTCAGGTCGGGGTAGTTTTCCACCACCACGAAGAAGCTGCTCAGCGCCTGGCTCAATTGCCCCTCCGCCTTCGCCTGATCGCCCACGCCATTCGCATTCTGCGCGAGGTTGCGCGCCTTCGTGATGTTCTCCAGCGTGTTGCGCTCGTGATCCATGTAGCCCTTCGCCGTCTCCACCAGATTCGGGATCAGGTCGTGCCGCCGCTTGAGCTGCACGTCGATCTGCGACCACGCGTTCTTCACCGCGTTGCGCAGCTGCACCAGCCCGTTGTAGGCCCCAATGGCCCACAACAGCACCAGGACGACAATCCCGCCCATCACACCCAAAACAATCAAACCAGCCATGGCTCTCGCTCCTCAAAGGTTTTCCCGCACCGGCACCCCACCACCCCCGCATTGTGGCAGAAGTCGCGCCGAAGCGCCAAGGGGTATACCGCCGGGTGCTGGTGATTATTCGCCCTGCGTCGTACGCCGCAACCAGGTGCGGCGATACAACTTCGGATCAACCCGGATGCTGAGCCCATCAGTCGCGACGCCAAACAGGTGCCGCTCCAGTTCATATCCCGTATTGTCAGCAATCAGGTTATAGGCGATATCACTATCGGCGAAGCGCGCGACGCCATAGACAGGGGAAAGGAACTCAGTCAGGGTCGCGAGCGCATCAGCATAACGGCCATGCTGGTTGCGGTAGTGTTCGTTCCCCAACATCAGCATGAGCATTTCCAGTTCAACCTGTGAGACCTCGTACTGATTCAGTAAGTTCAGGTAGATCTCGACGCCAACTTCGGGGCGCGCAAACATCGGGGGCGCTCGTCTGGCCAGCGTCTCGTAGGCGGCGACGCGATCCTCCAATCCGTCTGCATTCACAGCATTCGCCAGATCACGCACCCGGTCAAGTACCCAGAGGTATTGTACGGCGAGCCAAGGGCGGAGCAACCGCTTAAGCAAGGGCCGGCCTAGCGGGGGCGGCAAGTAGGCCGAATCCAGCCCCATCGCATCTGGCACAAAACTCAACAAGGGATTAATCTTGGCAGCGTCCATCACGCTGAAAATCGCTAGCAGCGCTTCCACATCGGACGGAGTCAACCGATCATTCGCGAGCGCGTAGTGCGTCACGGCCATCATGCGCGTGCGAAGATCCCGTTGATAAAGATAACCGATATTGGTCCCGGGGATTTGCAGTTTCGGAATCAATCGACCAACCTGTACGAGCAAGTCTGCGCAGGCGCGGTCATTGCCTTCCGCCGCGAAGTAGAGTGCCGCGGCGAGCTGGAATCGAAGTAAGGACTGAATCTGGACCGCGTTCGAAGTAGCGATATGCACGTCCGCCTTGGGCCAACTGAAGGTGATGCAGTCCGCGGCCGCCTGGAGTGTCGGCCCGGCATCATGCGCCAGTTCTACGAGAGGCGAATCAGTACTATTGGCCGCAATCTTCGTCCCACGAAAATCCAGTACATCCCGCTGTTTGTCCATGTGCATGATCTTGAACACAAGCCGGGATATCTCGCCTTCGATGTTTCGCGAGTGCAGACTTTTCCCGGAAGCGGCTTCCAGCGATTCGAAGATCTCACCAAGATCCTCCAGGGCGATGCATGGTTCCGGAGAAACCGGTGCCTTCGGGTGCAGCACGGCATAGGTCTCTGCCCACGAAGCAAGCGCCTGCTGATATCGGTGATACAGGATTTGATCCACCGCCACATACACCACCAGCACCACGCCGCCCCAAATCAGAAACTCCCGCCCGAGGCGGCGGGCGACGTAGGCGGCGCTGCGTCCGAATGCCATGTGCGCTCAGGCGCTTTCGGCGGGGAACATGGCGCGGAGCGAGGCGGCGATGGTCTCGCCGCCGGGGGCGTCGCTGCCGTGCTGGAGGATCGCGCCGAGTTCGCCGTGGTCGAGCCATAGGCCGTCGTCATGCGGGCAGCCGTCCCAGGTGACGGCGTGCGCGCCGTCTGTCGTGTGTTGTTCCATCTGCGTGTTGCAGATGGGGCATTTGCGCGGGGCTTCTTCGGCCGTGGTCGCGCCCGCGTGCAGGAAGCCTTCGGCCATGCCGCGGTCGCCGAAGAGGAGTTCGAGTTCGCCCGCGTCCAGCCAGAGGCCGCGGCAGCCGGTGCAGTAGTCCACCTCGATATCGTGGAGTTCGAGGGTGACGAGGACTTCATCCTTGCAGGCGGGGCATTGCATGGGGTGCATTGTAGGAGGGGTACGGCAGGGCGTCAAGCGGCGTGTTGCGCTGTGCCGCAAGGCCGTTGTTGTTGACGCGCTCCCGGGGTCGGGGAGCCTGGGCTACGGGACTTGCAGGCGGGGCCCTTATGACGCGATTGCGAGACGGTGTGTGGTGTCGCGAGCATCGCCGCGCTGGTGGATTCCCGCTTTCGCGGGAATGACGGTTGGGGGGGGACGTCGTGGACTCGGGGTGGAAGCGCCGGGTATCGTAGTGGGACAACCACAGGACATAAGGAAACGACGATGAAGCGAATCTTCTTGGGTGCATTGCTGACCTTGGCCGCGGGCGCCGTGGAGGCGGGTGAACTGGTGGTGGAGCGGGTGATCGGATCGGAATACCCCGGGGCCTACAAACACCCCGCGTCGATTACGGAGCTCGACAATGGCGACCTGCTGATCGCCTATTACGGCGGCGGCGGGGAGTACGAGGACGACTCGAAGGTGATGGCGATGCGCAAAGGGAAGGGCGCCGAGGGCTGGACGGAGCCCCAAGTCATCGCGGACACGCCCTTCCTGGGCGAGGGCAACCCCGTGGTTTGGCAGGCGCCGGACGGGCTGGTGTGGCTGTTCTACGTGCAGCGCTATGGCGACACCTGGTCGGACTCGCGCATCAAGGCGAAAATCTCCGAAGACGGCGCCAAGACCTGGTCCGATTCCTTGATGCTTACTTTCGACCCGGGCACGATGGCGCGCGGCCTGCCGATCGTCCGGCACGATGGCAAGTACCTCCTGCCGATCTACGTCGAGACCGGGGCCGACCGCGAGAAGGTCGGCGCGGACACGGTGTCCTCCTTTCTCCTGCACGACCCGGAGACGCGAAGCTGGACCCGTCTCGGCGACATCGAGTCGAAGACCGGCAACCTCCAGGCGGAGGCCGCCGAAGTCGCGCCGGACCACCTCATCGCCTATTGCCGCCGCGGCGGCGACTATGAGCCGACGGAAGACGGCTGGATCGTCCGCGCAGAATCGACGGACGGCGGCGTCACCTGGAGCAAGGGCAAGAACAGCGCTTTCAAGAATCCCAATGCGGCCGTGAGCTTTATCAAGCTGCAGAGCGGCAACCTGCTGCTCGTCTACAACGACAACATGAACGAGCGCACCCCGCTCACCGCGGCGCTCTCCGAAGACAACGACGCGACCTGGCCGCATTCGCGAAACATCGGCACCGGCGAAAACACCTTCGCCTACCCCATGGCGATCCAGGCGAAGGACGGCACCATCCACGTCGTCTACACCACCGACGAGCGGCAGACGGTGATGGTGGCGAGCTTTGACGAGGCGTGGGTGAAGGGGGAGTAGGGGAAGGCGTTCGCAGGATCACAAGATGGGGTTGGATTGACGGGATAAGAAAGCGCGATGGTGGCGGCTACTTTGTCATTTCGACCGTAGGGAGAAATCTAAGACCTCTCCCGATGGTCGAGGTGACAGCGGGTTGGTCGAGGTGACAGCGAGTTGGTCGAGGTGACAGCGGGTTGGTCGAGGTGATAGCGGGCTGGTCGAGGTGATAGCGGGTTGGTCGAGGTGATAGCGGGTTGGTCGGCGTGACCGAAGGTTGGTCGAGTGAAGATAGGAACGGGACGCTTTAGTGCCCGCCTTCGCCGGGCATGTTGACCAGTTCGCCGCGCATGACGAGCACGCATTGTCCCGCGATGGCGACGCGTTCGCTGCGGTCCTCGCACCAGACTTCGCCGCCGCGCGCGGAGACCTGGCGCGCGAAGAGGGTTTTCTTCTTGAGCTGTTGCGCC
>JAUIKJ010000046.1 GCA_030430835.1 Candidatus Hydrogenedentota bacterium | reverse complement strand
TGTCCGTTGGATCTGCGTCAAAACTGGGACAGGAGTTATACATGGCCGCAAAGCGAATTCTGATGATTGTTGGTGACTATGTCGAGGATTACGAGGTCATGGTGCCCTTCCAGGCGCTCTATGCCGTCGGCCACGAAGTCATCGCGGTGTGTCCAGACAAGAAGGCCGGTGAATCGGTCCGAACTGCGATCCATGATTTCGACGGAGACCAGACCTACAGCGAAAAACCAGGACACAACTTCGCGCTGAATGGAAGCTTTGACGAGATCGATGTAACGACCTTTGACGCACTGGTGATCCCGGGTGGACGTGCGCCAGAGTACCTGCGGCTGAACCCCGCGGTCCTGGACTTGGTCCGTCATTTCGACGGTGCCGGCAAGCCCATGGCCGCCATCTGTCACGGCCTTCAGATCCTGGCGACCGCCGGGGTGCTCCAGGGCCGGAAGTGCGCCGCCTATCCCGCAGTGGGGCCGGAAGTGAATGCCGCCGGCGGCACCTATCAGGACATTCCCGTGGATGCCGCGTACACCGATGGCAAGCTCGTGAGTGCGCCGGCGTGGCCGGCGCACCCGGCCTGGCTCGCCCAGTTTCTTGCGGTGCTTGGGACGCGGATCGAAGCGTGAGATTCGCCACATTCTATCTCGCTCTCGCGCTTTCCGCCGCGGCCGCGCCGCATACGGAAGCGGCGTTCGCGGCCTTCTTCGACACAGTCGTGCCTGACACGCTCTCGCGCTATCACGTGCCTGGTGCCGTGGTTGCGGTGGTGCAGGATGGTGCCGTCGTGTTTGCCAAGGGCTACGGCGTTTCCGAGGTGGAAAGTGCGGAATCCATCGATCCTGCGCACACCCTGTTTCGCGTGGCATCCGTCTCCAAACTGATCACCGCGACCGCGGTGATGCAACTCGTGGAAGCCGGGAAGGTGGATCTTGATGCGGATGTGAATACCTATCTCGACGGTGCGTGGGTGCCGGACTTCGACGGGGCGCCCCTCAGCTTGCGGCAGCTGCTCACGCACACGGCGGGCTTCGACGATCGCTTCCTGGGAATGGCGGCACAACGCGCGGAGGAACTGGGGGACCTGGGGGCCTACCTGCGGGACCGCTTGCCGCCCCGCGTGATGCCGCCAGCAAGTGCGATAAGCTATTCCAACCACGGCGTAGCCCTCGCGGGACTGGTCGTCGAGGAAGTCAGCGGACAAGCCTTCACCGACTATGTGCAGCAGCACATTTTCGATCCGCTGGACATGACGCGCGCCACCTTTCACCTCCCGCCCGATCGCATCGCCGAGGCGGCGACCGGTTACGACTACCGGCATGGCACGTACCGCCCCGCTCCCTTCGACTACCCGCGCACGCCGCCAGCATCGTCGCTGACTGCGCCGGCGGTTGATATGGCGCGGTTCATGATTGCGCATCTTGAGCATGATCCGGCGCTCATGCAGGCCGAAAGCTACCGAAGCATGCACCAATCGCCCTTTCGTCACCATCCGAATATGCCCGGACGAAGCATCGGATTCGGCGAAGCGGAATACAATGGTCAGCGCGTGATCCAGCACACGGGATTGTTGTGGGGCTTTTCCAGTCTGTGCATGTTGTTGCCCGACGACGGCACTGGCCTCTTCGTCTCCGTTACGACCGACGCCACCGGGGCCTATGGCCGCATTCGCGGCCAGTTCCTTGATCGCTTCTTTCCGGATCCCCGTTCCCCGGTGATCGCCCCGGCGGTGCCGGACGGATCCGCGGCGCGTGTTGCACAGGCGGCGGGGAGCTACCTGCACAATCGCCGGGTCCGCAGCACCTTCCTCAAGTTCGGTACGGTCGCCCCCCAGTTTGCCGAAGAGATCCAGGTGCGCGCGGGGGATGCGCCGGGCGAGATACGGGTGACGTGGCCGCGCACGAACTATGCGCCACGGGTCTACACGGAAGTGGAACCGTGGTATTTTCGGGATGTGGTGCGCACGAAGGAGGGCGCGCGCGTGATTCGGCCCGGTGCGCGCAAACTCGCCTTTATCGTGTCGGACGATGGCACGCCGACCCACGTCGCCATGGGGGCGTCGGCCTATGACCGTATACCGTGGTATCAGGCGGGCAACCTGCTTTTGGGGTGCCTGGCCGCCGGCGTACTCGTGCTGTCCGCACATCCCGTCGTCATGCTGATCCGCGGGTGGCGCGGCCGCAAGCAGGGCGCGGACAGATCCCTGCGAGCGTTGCGCTGCGCGGTCAGCCTGTCCGCCGCCTTATTGCTCTGTTTTCTCGCCGGGCTGGGCGTGGTGATGCTACGGCTCGAGCACTACGCCATCGGCTATGGTCCGCCGCCGTATCTGCCATCGCTGTTGGCGCTGCCCTTGCTGGCGCTACCCTGTGCCGTTGTTGCGGCGCTTCTGGTACCCATCGCCCGGCGGCGCAATCAGGGGACTTCCGGCGCGCGTATCTACTATGGGTTCATCACCACGGTCGTCTTCATTGTATTGGCGCTGCTCAGCTACTGGAATCTACTCGGATACCGCTACGGCTAACCCAAACGAGGAGCACGACCATAGCCATGCGTCGACGCCTTGCGACCATTGCGGTGCTGCTGACCGTGTTGATGACGGGAAGCGTGTTCGCGACATATTGCTATGTTTTCCACCGTACGCCGGGCGCCTACGTGGAGACGGACGGGGTTCGGCTCTACTATAGCGAGCAGGGTACAGGCGCCCCCGTCGTGCTGTTGCACGGTTTCGGGGTGAACGGCGACATTAACTGGCGCCTCACCGGCGTGACGCGTGCACTGCGGGAGCACTACCGCGTTATCCTGCTCGATCTGCGCGGACACGGCCTGAGCAGTAAACCCCATGATCCGACGGCCTACGGTGCAGAGTTGGCACGAGATGTTGTGCGTCTCATGGATCACCTCGAGCTTCCGCGCGCGCACGTGGCCGGTTACTCGCTGGGAGGCTATGTCGCGCTGAAGCTTGCCGCAATGCACCCGGAGCGCCTGCGCTCTGTGGCCTGTCTTGGTGCGGGGTGGCGGGACCCCAGTGCCCCCAGCGCGGAAAGTGCTTTCGCAAATTTTGAGGCCTTCGCCGATCAGTTGGCTTCCGGCCGCAGCGTCGAGCCGGTGGCCGGGGCCTTCGAAGAAGGCGACGACAACGTCACCTGGTTCCATCGAATGCAGGTGAAAATGGCGACGCAGTTTCTCGGGGACAAGGCCGGCCTGGCGGCGCTGCTGCGCGGCGTGCGCGGATTATCGTTGACGCGCGACGACGTCGTGTCCATTGATACGCCGATGCTGGTTGTGTGCGGCGAGCGGGACCCGAACTACACCAGTGCGGTGCAACTGCATGAGGTGCGTCCGGAGAGTGTTTTCGTATCCGTACCGGGCAAGAGCCATCCGGCCACCGCGGCCTCCAGCGAATTACTCGAAGCGCTGACGGCGTTCCTCGCCGCGCACTAGAACTGCATTGGCGGCAGGGCGAAGCGATCCATCAGCACGCACCGGGCCTCACCAGCCGTGTAGATTGAACCGGTGATCAGCAGCGGAGTGTCTTCGGTCGCCCGGCCAAGGCCCGCGTCGAGGGCGTCCGTGAGCTTCGGGACGACGGAATGCGGCAATCCCGCAGCAAGTTTCGCCAGACCTTCGACCGGCATCGCCCGCCGCTCGGAGTAGGCGGTAAGGATGAAGTGCTCTGCAACCGGTGCGAGGGCCGCCAACATGCCCGCCGCGTCCTTGTCGGCAGACAGCGCCAGGAGCACGGTCCAGCGTCCGGGAGCGGCCGCGATGGTCTGCGCGCCTGCCGCATTGTGCGCCACGTCGATGTATACAGGGGGCTGATTGAGTACCTTCTCCATGCGGCACGGCCAATGCGCCCCTTCGATGCCTGCGCGCATGGTTTCCGGTGTAATGGCGGGAAAGCGCGCGCGAAGCTGCTCGGCCAGCATGATGGCGGTGCCGGCGTTTGACTGTTGGTGCCGCCCCGCGAGGGGCAATACAAGGTCTTCCAGGCTGAGGGACGACGACGTGTAGTGCAGCCTGGGGGCGGTACGTGTGCCGGTGCACGCGACACGGAAGTCGCGTTCGATACGCAGAACGGGCGCGCCAAGCCGTGCGGCCTCGGCCTCAATGACCGCGCGCGGTCCATCTGGCATGTCGCCGAGTACGACCGGCGTTTCCGTCTTGATGATTCCCGCCTTCTCCCCGGCAATCGCCTCCAGGGTGTCGCCGAGAAATTCGGTGTGATCAAGACCAATGCTGGTGATCGCGGTGACTTCCGGCGTGACAACGTTGGTCGAGTCATAGCGCCCACCCATGCCAACCTCGATTAACCCCAAATCGACCGCGGCTTCGGCGAAGAGGCGGAAGGCAATCGCGGTGTTCATCTCGAAGAAAGTGGGGGAGTGGTCCATGTCCGAAGCAATTTTTCGGAAGAACGCAATCTGTGCATCCAGTGCCACGTCGGAAACCGGTTGCCCCCCGAGCAGGAAGCGCTCGTTGACATCGATCAGGTGCGGACTGGTGAAGCGGCCAGTCCGGTAGCCCGCCGCTGTGAGTATGGACGCGAGCAGGGCTAGCGTGCTGCCCTTGCCGTTCGTTCCCGCCACGTGTACGGTGGGGTAGGCTCCTTCAGGGTTGCCTGCTCGGTCCAGAAGGAAACGGATATTCTCCAGTCCCAGCTTCACACCGTGCATCGTGAGGTCAAAGAGATACGTGCGCAGCGGGTTGCCGGCGGGTGCGACCGGCGGCGGGTTCATTCGCTGGCCGCGTCCACGGGGACATCGCCTTCCGCGTCCACCGGCGCCGTCGCATCCGCTTCGATCGCGGCATCCGCCTCGTGGATCGGGTTCGGGTGCAGACAGCGAATCAGTCGGCTGAGGTAGTCGCGCAGTTCCGTGCGCTTGACAATCGCATCCACAAAGCCATTCTCAAACTGATACTCGGCGCGCTGGAATCCGTCCGGCAGCTTGAGTTTGAGCGCACCCTCGATGAGCCGGGCGCCCGCGAAACCGATGTAGGCCTTGGGCTCCGCCAGGATCACGTCGCCCAAGCTGGCGAAACTTGCGAAGACGCCGCCCGAGGTCGGGTCGGACAACACCACGATGTAGGGAATTCCCGCCTCGTTTAGGCGCCGAACCGCATCCGCAGTTTTGGCCATTTGCAAGAGCGCGAGGATGCCCTCCTGCATGCGGGCGCCGCCGGAGGCGGCGAAGACAACGAGCGGGATCCGCTCCGCGATCGCGTCCTCGGCGATCCGGCAGAACTTCTCGCCCAGGGCAGCGCCCATACTGGCCATGATAAAGGCGGAATCCATGGCGCCCACGGCGACGCGTTCCCGGTTGATCGTGGCGAAGCCGGTCAGCAGTGCCTCATCCAGACCGGATTGTTCTTTCGCGCGATCGATACGGTCCGCGTAGGTCTCTTCACCGGCGGCGAAGCGAAGGGGATCCGCACTCTGTACCTGGGCGTGGCGCTCCTCGAAGCTGCCCGCATCCAATAGCGCGTCGATGCGTTCCCGCGCGCGCATGCGATGGTGGTGCCCACAGTGCGGACAACACTGAAGGTTTTCGGCGACTTCATTCTTGTATACGGTCTGGTGGCACTCCGGACATTTCATCCAGAGCCCGTCGGGAATCGCGGTTTCCCGCGGGCCACCGCCGAAACGTTTCCGTGTAAAAAAGGCCATGCTCAGTAATTCTAGCTTTCGGAGGCGCCCGCTTCCACGGCCTTCTCGAAATTTTCCGCGTGGTACAGCAGCCGGCCGCAATGGTTGCACGCATGGATCTTTTCGCCGGCCAGTACCTCGTTCACAATCTGGGGACGAATCACCATGTTGCAGCCCGAGCAAAAATCGCCCCGCAGGGGAACCACGGCCGCGCCACCTTTCTTCGATCGCAGGATTCGGTCGTAGCGGTTCAGGAGTGCGGGGTCGATATTCGAAACCAGCGGTACCCGCTGCGCTTCCAGTTCTTCGCGATCCTTGACGGCCTCGGCCAATTCATCGTCAATCTTTTTGCATTCGCCATCGATGTCAGCCAACTCCGCCTCGATCCGGCGCTTGTCTTCCACCAGCCGTTCGTTTGCCTCGTCGATCTCCAGCAGAATCGCGATGATGCGTTCTTCCTTCACCGAGATCTGCTTCTTCAGAATTTCGATCTCGTGCAACAACGCTTGGTACTCCTCGTTCTTCTTCACCGCCAGCAACTGCGTGTCGTACTTGGCGATCTGCGCGCGGCGCTGCTCGATCTCGCCCTCACACTCGCGCTGCTCGAGTACCAGTGTCTTGCTGCGATCCTCACTGGCCTTCAACTCGCTGTTCAGGCGCTGGCGGCGAATCTTGTACTTGTCCTTCTGCTTGGGGATTTCCAGTTCCCGTGCCTTGCGGTTCTGAATCTTGAGGTCGAGTTTCTGTAATTCAAGCAGCGTGTTCATGGACTAAATTCCCTCTGGCCTTGGCCCGTCCGCCATCGAACCCAATAAAAAAACCGCAGCAACGTGGCTGCGGTGAATAAGTTGCCCGAAGGACACCGGCGTGTTTCGGAAACACGCTTGCGGCGGCGTGCCGAAACCGGGGCACGACGGCGCCTGCGGCGCGTCGCGCGTGTCTTTCATTCCTGACTTTCCGAAGTTCATGGCGTCCCATCGTGCTGTGCACGGCAGCAAATCTGCGCACAGGCCTATAGGATACCACTATTTCTTCGAGCGTGCAATGGCGATCTCGCCCGTGCGGACCAATTCCTCGATGCCATAGGGGCGCATCATGTCCACGAAGGCCGCTATCTTTCCGTGCGCACCGGTGCATTCCAGAATCATCGACTTCGCACCCACGTCCACCACCTTTGCCCGAAAGATACTGGCGAGTTCCACCACTTCCGGGCGCTTGCGGCTTTCCGCGGCCACCTTGACCATCACCAGTTCACGCTCGACGAAGGCCTCCGCCGTCAGGTCCGTCACGTCGATCACATCCACCAGCTTGTTCAACTGCTGAATGATCTGGCCCAGCACCCGGTCGTCGCCGTTCACCACGACCGTCATCCGGGAGACCGAAGGATCGTCCGTTTCACCCACACAAAGGCTGACGATATTGAAGCCGCGGGCACTGAACATGCCTGCTACGCGCGCGAGCACGCCAAAGTGATTCTCGACCAGGGCGCTGATGGTGTGCTTTCGCTCGTTCTTTTCCACGACTTCCTCGCTGTCTGTTCGCGCAACGCGCGGTTCGGCTATCCGTTGTATCGGTTCATGGCGGCGGTGCCGCCTTCCTTGACCCACAGCAGGACCGCGTCTTGTGCGCGATCCGTCATTTCATTCACCGCATCAAACTCGTCCGGATGGAAGCGGGAGAGCACATGGTCTGCAAGGTCCCGCGATTTCCGTTCGTCGCCCACCCCCAACCGCAGCCGGTGGAAGTCTTTCGTACCCAGGCGTTCGATGAGTGACTTCAGGCCATTGTGACCACCCGCACTCCCGCCCATGCGCATCCGAACCCGTCCTATGGGAAGGTTGATGTCGTCGACCACCACCAGGACATCGGCCGGATCATGCACCTTGTTGCGGGCCAGCGCCGCGACACAATCCCCACTCAGGTTCATGTAGGTCTGCGGCTTGACCAGCAGCAGCTTCTCGCCGCTGTCCATGGCTTCGGCGATCAGACCGTTGTGCTTCTCACGATTAAATGCACACCCCAGCCGATTCGCCAGCGCATCCAGCACATCGAAACCAAGGTTGTGCCGGGTGCCACGGTAGCGCGCACCCGGATTTCCCAGACCAGCAATCAGCTTCATGACACGTTTTGGGTGGACAGGAAGCGCGGCAACTTACTCGCCGCCTTCTTCCTTACTCTCACCATCGGCCTCGTCCGCCGCATCTGCCGCGTCGTCTGCATCCGCCTTGGCAACACGCGGGGCATGGATGGCAATTACCGTGCGCTCGCTGTCCGTGAGGATCTCGACGCCGTTCGGCGGCGTGACCGATGCCACGTGCAGGCTTTCACCAATCGCCAGCGGCGTAATGTCCACGTCAATCTGAAGCGGGACTTCGGTCGCCAGGCACTCGATTTCGAGTTCGTGAAGCTGCTGATCCGGCACGCCACCGTCGACCAGCCCCTGGGCGCGACCCGTCAGGCTAATCGGGACGACCGTCTGGATGCGCTGATCAAGGCGAATCCGGAGCAAGTCCGCGTGAATGATCGTTTCCTTAACCGGGTGATGCTGCACCGCCTTGACCATCGCCGGGCCACTCAGCGCAGGCTCGTTTTCGATCTCGAGCTTCACCACCGCGTGCTCACCGCCGCGTCCGTGTACCAGATGCTCAAAGGTTTTCCGGTCGATCTGGATCGACACCGGATCCTGGCCTTCGCCATAGACCACGGCGGGCACTTCGCCCTTGATGCGTGCCTGGCGGGCCGGGCCCTTGCCACTGGTTTCGCGCTTGGTAACAGTAAGAGTCTTGATTTCCATGGGAGGTTCCTGTCGTCGTGCCGGCGCTATTCCCTGAACAGGCTGCTGACCGACTCGTCCTTGTGTATTCTACGGATAGCTTCTGCAATGAGCGGCGCAAGCGTGAGGACCTGGAATTTCTCGCAGGCTTCACCCTCGGCCGATAGCGGTATCGAATCGCATACCAGTACTTCTTCCAGCGCCGAATCACGGATCCGCTGAATAGCACTGCCACTGAAGACCGGGTGCGTCGCACAGGCGCGCACCGAAATGGCGCCACGCGCCTTGATCGCATCCGCGGCCTTCACCAGCGTACCGGCCGTGTCGATCATGTCGTCCAGCAGGATCGCATCGCGCCCTTCGATCTCACCGATGATATTCATCACCTCGACATCGTTCTCGCGCGGGCGGCGCTTGTCCACAATGGCCAACGGTGCCCCGATGCGGTTGGCAAACTCGCGGCTGCGCCGCACGCTGCCCATGTCCGGCGACACCACCACCAGGTCCAGGTGGTTGTAGTGTTCGCGCACATGCTTGACGAAGACGACCTCGGCGGCCAGGTGGTCCACCGGAATATCAAAAAAGCCCTGAATCTGCCCGCAGTGCAGGTCCACCGCCAGCACGCGATCCGCGCCCGCCGCCGTCAGCAGATTGGCTACCAGCTTCGCCGTGATCGGTACCCGCGGCTTGTCCTTGCGGTCCTGTCGGGCATAGCCGAAATAGGGGAGCACCGCGGTGACCCGTTCCGCCGACGCGCGCTTGGCCGCGTCGATCAGGATCAGCAGTTCCATCAGGTGCCGGTTCACCGGCGGCGACGTGCTGTTCACGAGAAAGACGTCGCGCCCGCGAATGTTCTCGCCGATCTGCGCGTTGATCTCGCCGTCGCTGAATTTGCGCACGTCGATCTTGCCGGGCTGCGCCTCAAGATAGTCGCAGATGCCCTGTGTCAGGCTCTTGGACGCGCCGCCGCTGAAGATTTTCATTTCCCGGGTGAAGGCCATACCGGTTCTGCCTCTCGTGTCAAGAAGGTCCGTACGCACAAGCCAAAGGCGATATAGTGGCTGGGGCGGCTGGAGTCGAACCAGCGAATGCCGGGATCAAAACCCGGTGCCTTAGACCACTTGGCGACGCCCCAGTAAGTCCCGCCATTGCCCGAGACAAGCGCGCCGCGAAACGCTGGTCACGCGGCGCGAGAAAACAATAGTCGCGGAGTATACCAAGCGACAAAACGGCAAGTCAACGCATCTGTCCCGAATCACAGGCGCGCGGCGCATGGAAGGCCCTGCCGGGGCGCTGACCCGCCGGCCTGCACCAACGGCAAACCCCGGTTGACTGGCCACGCCGCTGATTGATATGATGCGCGGATGCCGTCTCTGCGGCAAATTCCGTATCTGAAAGGAGATAGAGGATAACCATGGCATTGGAAACAACCGGCGCAGGCGCCTCGACAGCCGAGCACGGCTACGACGACTTGATGCAGGAGCTGGAGGCGCAGCTCGCCCAAGAGAACATGGATTCCCTGTTTGGTGAATCCATGAAAAACTTCCGCGAGGGAGAAGTGGTGCAGATCGGTGAAGACCGTGTCCTTGTAGACATTGGCTACAAGAGCGAAGGCATGGTGCCGATCTCAGAATTTCCGCTTCCCGCGGAATTGAGTGTCGGCGACAATTTCGATTTCTACATCGACGAGCCGGAGAACGAACAGGGCATGCCGGTTCTCTCCAAGATGAAGGCCGACCGAATCAAGAACTGGGAACACGTCCAGGCGGTGTACGAAGCCGACGGCGTGATCGAAGGTGTCATCACGCGCCGCGTGAAGGGTGGCCTCAAGGTCGACGTCGGTATCGACGCCTTCATGCCCGCCAGCCAGCTGACCTTCCGTCCGACCGGCGACCTCGAGAAGTACATCGGCCGCAAGATGGAAGTGAAGATCATCAAACTCACCAAGCGCCGCCGCAACGTGGTGGTCAGCCGCCGCAAACTCCTCGAAGAGCAGCGCGCCGGCGAGAAGGCCAACCTGCTCGAGAAGATCGGCGTTGGCGTGATCCTGCAGGGTGAAGTGAAGAACATCACCGACTTCGGCGCCTTCGTTGATGTCGGCGGCATCGACGGCCTGCTCCATGTCACCGACATGAGCTGGGGCCGTGTGAAGCACCCCTCGCAGGTTGTCTCCGTGGGCGATCAGATCGAGGTGATGGTCCTCAGCTTCGACCCGCAGTCCGAGCGCATCAGCCTCGGCCTCAAGCAGAAGACCGACAATCCCTGGAAGTCCTCGGGCGATCGCTACCCGGTGGGCAGCATTCACCGCGGCAAGGTGGTCAGCATGACCGACTACGGTGCCTTCGTCCAGTTGGAAGAAGGAATCGAGGGCATGGTTCACGTCAGCGAAATGAGCTGGACCCGCCGCGTGCGCCACCCCAACGAACTGCTTGAACTCGATCAGGACGTGGACGTGATGGTGCTCAGCGTCGATGCCGAGGCCGAAAAGATCGCGCTCGGCATCAAGCAGACGCAGCCGAACCCCTGGAAGATCATCGGCGAGCGCTACCCAATCGGCTCGAATGTCAAGGGTGCCGTCCGCAACATGACCGACTACGGTGCCTTCATCCAGATCGAAGAAGGCATCGACGGCCTGCTGCACGTCAGCGACATTTCCTGGACCAAGAAAGTGACGCATCCCTCCGAGGTGCTCGAGAAGGGCCAGGAAGTCGAAGTCAAGATCCTCAGCATCGATCCCGAAGCCGAGAAGATCAGCGTGGGCCTCAAGCAGATGGAACAGGATCCGTGGCAGGCGGTGATCGATCGTCTCCCCATCGGCAGCCATGTCGAGGTCGAGATCGCGAAGCTCGTCTCCTTTGGTGCCTTCGCCAAGCTGGAGAACGGCATCGAAGGCCTGATCCACGTCAGCGAGATCTCCGACGATCGCGTGCAGAAGCCGGAAGACGTGCTCAACATTGGCGACAAGGTCAAGGCCAAGGTCATCAATGTGGGCATGGACGACCGTAAGATCGGATTGAGCATCCGTGAGTATGAGCGCGACATCAACGAGAACCTCGTGGCGGAACACGGCACCTCGACCAGCTCGGTCGACGTCGGCGCGTCCCTGCGTGGCGCGGTGCCCACGAGCATGATCCAGGCCGGCCGCAGCCTCGAAGATCAGGCCGCTGAAATGATGGCGGCGGTGACCCGTGCGGCCGCCGAGCGCGAATACGGCGAAGCCGCCATGAAGGCGAAGGAGGACAACGCGACGGAAGCCCCCGAGGCCGCCCCGTCCGAAGAACCCGTAGCCGAGGCGGAGCCCGTAGCCGAGGACACGACGGAGTCCTAGGCAACCGCAGTCAGTTACCTTACGGGCGTCGTAGCAATCCACTGC
>JAUIKJ010000045.1 GCA_030430835.1 Candidatus Hydrogenedentota bacterium | reverse complement strand
GCCGCGTGCCGATCAGCTACAACCGCGCGTGTCTCACGCCGCGGACCTGTCCCTACCAGGAGTGCATTGAAAGCACCGTCAACGTCGAACCATTGCCCGCGGCCTTCTCCTATCCGGTCTATGATTTCTACGGGAACGCCTTGACCTTCTTCAGTGTGGAAGACCCGCATGATCGCCTGATCGTAACGGCCAAGAGCCGGGTGCGGCTCAACCCGAATCTGGTCGCCATCCCGGAGAGTAGTCCGCCCTGGGAAGCCGTGCGGGACCAGACCCGCCAGGCGCTCACCCCGGAACTCATCGATGCCAACCAGTTCTCCCTCGATTCGGAGGCTCCCGACGTCTCGGTGATGCTACGCGACTACGCGCAGGCTTCGTTCGTGCCCGGTGCCCCGATCCTGGTTGCTGCGCTCGATCTCATGCGGCGAATCCATGCGGAGTTTGCCTATGATCCCACCGCCACGACCGTGTCGACCCCAATCCGGGAGGTGATAGAAAACCGGCGCGGCGTATGCCAGGACTTCGCCCATTTCCAGATTGGCTGCATGCGCGCCCTGGGCTTGCCCGCCCGCTATGTCAGTGGCTATATCGCGCCGCTCACCGTCGATGGCGAAGCGAACCTCGGCGCACAGGCCTCGCACGCCTGGGTCTCGGTCTTCGCGCCCGGGCACGGCTGGGTGGACATGGACCCCACCAACAACCAAATCCCCCACAACGAGCACATTACCCTCGCGTGGGGGCGCTACTACGAGGAGGTCTCGCCCGTGCGCGGCGTAATCCTCGGCGGCGGCGCACAGCACCTGACCGTCGCGGTCTCTGTCGTACGGGAGTGACATCGGCGCGCCGCCGCGCTACGATGGCCCCGGCCCACACCCCAGGGAGGACTTGCCATCATGTTGCGCATGGTTATCGCACTCGCGCTTATCACCACCGCCTACGCCGCCGCCGATCCGATCGCCATCGGATCGCAGCGGGAGCTTTTCGTCGATCATCATCTCATCGACACCCTCGAGGGTAGCGCGTTGCGGCTGCACCCGCCCGTGCCCCGAGAGACCGTATTGCACTTCGACGCCCCCTGGGAAGGGCGCTTCAGCGCCTACGCCACCGTCCTGAAGGACGCTTCGCGGTATCGCATCTACTATCGTGGGATGCACGCCGCCCGGGCGGACGGGTCGGAGATCGAGGTCACCTGCGTCGCCGAAAGCGACGACGGAATCCACTTCACCAAACCGGAACTCGATCTCTTCGAGGTGATGGGGGAGACGACCAACAACGTCGTGCTGGCGAATGCCGCGCCGCTCTCACACAACTTCGCGCCCTTCATCGATCGCCGCCCGGAGGTCCCCGCGGATGAACGCTACAAGGCGATCGCCGGTGTGGGAAAGAGCGGCCTCTATCCCTTCGCCTCGCCCGACGGCCTGCGCTGGCACAAGCTGAGCGAATCACCCGTCATCACCGACGGTCACTTCGACTCGCAGAACGTCGCCTTCTGGTCGGAGACCGAAGGCCAATACGTCTGCTACTTTCGGGTGTTTCTTGACGGTATCCGCTGCATCGACGGCACGACCTCGCCCGACTTCATCCACTGGAGCCCGCGCGTGGAGATGGGCTACAACGGCGCCCCGCGCGAGCACCTCTACACGAATCAGACCGCGCCCTATTTTCGCGCGCCGCAGATCTATGTCGCCATTGCGGCGCGCTTCATGCCCGGGCGCCGCGTCGTGACCGAAGCGGACATGGCCGAACTCCCCGGCCACGCGAAGTACTCCGGCGACTGCTCCGACGCCATCTTCATGACCACCCGCGGCGGCAGCGACTATGATCGCAGCTTCATGGAAGCCTTCATTCGCCCGGGCCTCGGCCTGAACAACTGGACCTCGCGCACGAACTACCCAACCTACGGCGTGGTCCAGACTGGTCCCGATGAAATGTCGATGTATGTGCAACGCAACTACGGCCAGGACAGCCACCACCTTCAGCGCCTCACCATGCGGCTCGACGGATTCGCGTCGGTCAACGCGCCCTACGAGGGCGGCTCGATGACGACCAAGCCGCTGACCTTTGAAGGCGACCGCTTACTCATCAACTTCGCAACCTCCGCCGCGGGCGAGATACGCGTTGCCCTGCTCGATACGGACGGAAACGAACGCCCGGGCTACGGCATCGAAGACTGCGATCTCATCGTCGGCGACCGCATCGAAGCGGCCGTGTCGTGGCAGGGCGAGACGGATATCTCGGCCCTTGGTGGTGCGCCTGTCCGGCTTCGTTTCGCGATGAAGGACGCCGACCTCTACGCGCTTCGTTTCGCCGCGAAATAAAACGCGGGCGGCGAGAAACTCGCCGCCCGCTCGGATTCCACGAAGCGCTTACTTGCAGAGCAGTGGGATGGTTACCGTGATTGACGCGCTCGATTCATTCGTCGCGCTGTCCTTCGCGGTCAGCGTGATCTCATGGGTCACGCCGCAACCGCTCGTATACAAGCGCGCGGTGAGGGATGTGCCCGTACCCAGCACCTCCGCCGCGCCGCCATTGATGCGCGTCGTCCACGTCAGGCTGTCGCCCGTCAGCGTGCCGTCCTCCGGATCGCTGGCATTGCCCATCAGGGTCACTTCCTTGTACCACTGGCCGTCGAACTCGTCGGCATATTCGCTGTAGTTGTTTTCCGGCGCGGTGATATTCACCGAGTCCGGCGGCAAATCCACCGGATTCTCCAGAATCGTGATCGAGATCGAATCGGAATCCGTCAATGAGCCGTCCGTGCCATCAAAGCGGATCGTGTGCGCGCCCAGGCTGAGTGTTCCCGCGGTGATGGTCTGGGCGTGACCCGTCCCCAGCAGGTTGTCGTCCACGTACCACGATACTTGCGCATCCGAAAGGTCGTAGCCCGGCGCATTGTTCGGGTCGAAGCTCGTCCCCGTCAGGCCAATACTTTGTCCCTGGTAGAACTCGTCGATATTGTCTGGCGCCGTGATCGTCACCACGGGCGGGTCGTTGTCGACGTTTACCGAAATCGTGTCGGTTGCCAGGAAACTGTCCGGGAACAGCGCCCGCGCCGTGATGGTGTGCGCCCCGAAGGACAGGTCGTTCACGTTGATGACCAGGCCCGTGCCAATCTCGCCGTCGCGGTTGCTGGTCCAACTTACCGCCGGCGTGCCACGCCCACCTTCCGCGACGAAGGCCGTGAAGTTGACGTTGGCGCCGCCATCCACGGATACACCGTCGTTCGGCGATTGGATGTGGATGACACTGCCCAGCGCTTCCTGCACCGCGTCGTAGGCGTTGACGTAGCGGTTCACGTCGGAGTCCGGGCTCGTGTGCGCGGTGTCATAAAGAATATTCAGCACCTGCCCCGCGTTCAGCGAGGGATTCGCCGCCCAGATCAGCGCCGCGATTCCCGCCGTGTGCGGCGACGAAAAACTTGTGCCGCTGATCGCCTGTGCGTTCGATCCGCTGCTGCCATTGTCCGGACCCACCAACACGCGGTAGGGTGCGTAGATGTCCACCTGCTCGGGACCGTAGTTCGATCCGTCCGCCTTGTTCTGCGAGTCGCGCTCGAGACCACCCACGCAGACCACGCCCGCGTTCTCGCAGGGCGTGTGCCACGCGCGTTCCCAGCAGGCGATGAAGCAGCGCTCCGCGTCCACGTTCTTGCCGCTGTTCCCCGCCGAGGCAAAGAGCAGGTTGCCCGTCGCCGCCGCGCCCGCGGTCACCGCCTCGAAGGGCAGCACGGTCCACGAGACAATGGCTGGCACTTCCGCGCTGTAACTCATGTTGATGATGCGTGCGCCGAGGAAGAGGGCCTCGCCCACGGCGAACATGCTGGTGAAGTAGTCGTAGTACGTCAGCACCAGCACCGGCGATGCCACCGGTCCCGCGGGGCCGGCCGCGCCGAAGTTGTTGCCCACCACGCCAAAGGCCGCGCCGGCCACATTCGTGCCGTGCGCCGAGCAGTCGCCGCCGCTGCAACCGCCGGGATTCGCGGTGCCCATCGCCGACAGGAAGGGAATATTCGAGATGGCGACATAACTCGCGGGAAGATCGTCGGTGTTGAAAAAGCCGCCATCCAGAATGCCGACCTTCACCTTGTTCTTCAGGCGGTCCACCTGCTCGAGCAGCCACCACGCCTCGGTCACGCCGATGTCCTGCGTGCTGCCCGCGTCCAGGAAATTCCAGTTGAAGGAGTTGTTGGTGTAAGTGCCGGCCAGCGAATTGTAGCCCGTGGGACCGCTCGGGCCCTCCGGCGTGAAGCGCCCATCAATGTCGTTGCCGAGTCCAATCCAGTTCACGCCCACACCCAGGCCGTCCACCACCTCCGAAGCCGCGGCCGAGAGCAACTCCATGCCCTGCATGCTCGACACCGTGTGATCGCCATCTTGATCCGGAACGATCATGTGCAGGTCGTCGATCAGGTCTGCCGTATTCGCCAATGTCGTGTTGATCTGCACCAGGTACTGCGGATCGATCGGCAACCCGCCGCGTGCCGGATCCAGCGTCATCAGCACGGTGCCGCCCCAGCGCGCCAGGAATGCATCCAGCGCGTCGGTGTCGTCCGTCGACACCACCAGTTCGTTCGCGATGAAGTTCGCCTTGTTGCCAAACTCATCCTCGATCGCGGCGACCGGGCGATCCGGACCGAACTCTTCCAACGGGGGCATCGTGGGGTAGTCCGGTATCAAGAGCGGATCGACCACGATATTGATCTCCGGATTGGCGGAACCTTCGCCTTCGCCCTCGGCGCTGCCGCAATCCCGGCTGCCGTTGCCCGTGGCGTAACCGTCTTCACCCAGCGCATCGCAATGATATTCGCCGATGTTGAAAAACTGAATCAGCCGCAGTAATTCGGAGAGGCTCACTTCCCAGTCCTGTGGACTGTAGTCCGAGTCGTGCGGCGCGCAGGCCGTATCACCGCCCCCCGGCGCATAGCCGTCCTCGCCCGCTTCATCGCAGTGGAAGCCTGCGGAGTTGAAAAACTGGATGACCCGCAGCAACTCGCTGAGCGAGATACTGAAGTCACTGTTCTGATCCGCCGTGTGCTGGGCGGATGCGGTGCCGCAGAAGACGGCGGCGGTGGCGAGACACAACGGAACGAAAACACGGCGCAGCGGACACACTGCTCTGGACATGGTAGCTCCCCTCAAACACGACGCCCCAAGCGTCCCCAAACGAATACCCTGTACAAAATGTACCGCGAAATGCGAAATGCGTCAAATGCTCGGGCTAAATGGCTGACAGAACCCGACTTAGGCGAAGCCTACTCGGCGGGTAGCGCGAAGGCGACATAGGCGTCGCCCGTTTCGGTGCCCAACTTGCCACCGCCCGTCGCGGCGATGAGCACGTACGTTCGACCGCCCGCCGCGTAGATCGTCGGCGGGGCATAGCCGCCGAAGGGCAGGGGGTGCGACCACAGTTCGCCGCCGTTCTCCGCGTCGAAGGCGCGAATCAACAGGTCCGGCGTACCCGCACAGAACACGAGCCCGCCGGCCGTTACGCTGGGGCCACCAAAGTTCTCCGCGCCGGTATCGTCCTCGCCCCATTCGGCGAGTTCAGGGTAGTAGCCCAGCGGCACGCGCCACTCGATCTTTCCGGTGTTGAGATCGATGCAGTTGAGCGTACCCCACGGCGGCGTCACGCCGGGATAGCCTTCGTCGTCGAGCAACTTCGGATACCCGTTGTGCGTGTAGCGTATTTCTCCGTCACCAACTGAAGCCTCGCAGTCGCGCTGAAAAAGATAATCGAGTAACAAACCGGTATCTGCTTCGCTCAGGCCCTCCAGCTTCGGCATCGCATTGCGGCCTGTGGCCAACAGCGCGCGCACCGCCGCATCGTCCATCCGCCGCGCGAGCCCATGCAAGGGCGGATTCATCCCCACGCCGCGGCGCGTTGGACCATGACACTGCACGCAGTGCTTCCGGTAGACCATTTCACCGGCCGTCGGTTCATCCGCGTTTCCGCAGGGCGGGTCCTCGCGAAAGACCGTCACGATCCACGGCATGTGGTTGCCGGAGACATAGAGCCGCTGCGATTCCGGATCATAGGCCGCGCCGCTCCACTCCGCGCCGCCGTGAAAACCATAGAGCGCTGTCGGCACGTTCTCCTCGAAGGGCTCGAACCAGCCGTAGTTCGCGTTCGCGAGATGGGACATTACAAAGTTGCGCGCCACTGGAGTGCGGTTCGTCACCGCCTCCAGCGAGAAGGCCCGCCGGGCGAAGGGCTCGGGCAACGCGACATCCGGCTGGTAGGGCCAGGTGCGTTCGCCGGGAAGCTTCGATACCGGTGCGCGGCGCATGCGAAAGGGGAACAATGGCGCGCCGGTGCCACGATCCAGCAGCAGGGTGTTGCCCATCTTCGTCGTCTGCGCCACCGCGTCATAGCGCGTTCCATCGCGCGTTACCGTCACGAGGTTCGGCGGCGCGGGAATGTCCAAATCCCAGATGTCATGCCGGATCTCCTGAAAGTGCCACAGGCGTTCACCCCTGCGCGCATCCAGCGCGATCACGCAATTGGAAAAGAGGTTCTGCCCCAGGTGCGTGTTCCCCGCGAAGTTGGGTTTCGGCGATCCGGTGGAGACGTAGGCAATCCCGCGCGCCCTGTCCATCGCCATGCCGCCCCAGCAGTTCGCGCCCTGTTCCGGCGCGTCCCAGGTGTCGCGGCCATACTCGCCATCGCGCGGGATCGTATGAAAAGTCCACAACAACGCGCCCGTGCGCACGTCGATTCCATAGACATCTCCCGCGTAGCTGGGCAATACGAAGACGCTTTCATACACCGCACCCGCCACGCGCGACTCGCCGCTTCGCACGCGCCCGTCTTCGCCGAAGGTAGCGATGAGTGTGCCGTCCGCAGGGTTGATCGCGTAGAGATATTCACCCGCCGTAAACAGCAAGCGCGGGCGATCCTCGCCCGCGCCCGGCCAATAGGTCAGTCCACGAAAGGCGGGTTTCCCGCCGGGGTCAAAGCGCCAGCGCTCGGCGCCCGTCGCGCCGTCGATCGCCACGATGCAGTTGCCCGCCGTCGGCGCATAAATCACACCGTCCACCACGATTGGATTGCACTGGATATTCGCCGCGCCATCGCCTGAGTGGTAGACCCACGCCTGCGTGAGTTGTACGACATTCTCGCGCGTAATCGTCATGTCCGCGCTGAAGCGCGTGTTGCCCGCGTCGCCGTGCGAACGCGTCCAGGTGCTGTAGTTCGTCGCGGGCACGTCCAGCGCCGGCGTCAGGTCTTCCGTACGCGCTGCGGGAATCGTCTGGTACAGCGGCAGCGCCGCCCGGCGCTCCGGGTCTTCAAGTTCCAGTGTGCGCACCGCCGCGTCCGCGCGGAGATCGTCGAAGTCCCATAGGGCAATCGTCTTGCCGTCCTTCACGCGCGGCGCAGCGTCCCAGGTCGGTTCCCGCAGTCCGCGCGAAACGCGCACATCGTCAATCTCGCCATCGCAGAAAAACCCGCCCTCGACCAGACGCCCCATCGCGAAGCCGCCGTCCACGCCCGGCATGTCGTTGCGTGTGGTCGACACTTCCCCCGCGATCGCGCCATCCACATAGAGCCGGATCGAATCCGCACCGTAGTGCATCGCAAGCGAGTGCCATGTGTCATCACAGAGATTGAGCGTCGTCCGTAGATGATTCGGCGTACGCCCCGGCACGTAGACCGCAAGGTGCCCCGTACCCGCTTCTGTGAAAATCTCCCAATGATTCCCCGAGGCCTTCGTATCGTTTGCGGCGAGAATATTGTAGTTGCCGTTACCATGCAGCCGCGCGCGCAGTTCCACCGTGATCGGCGGCGTGCGGTACGCCGCATCGCCCGGCATCACCATGCCGCCCGCGAGCGCCTGACCGAAGGCGGGGGAGAGGCTCGCCGCCCCACGCGCTTCCTCCGCGCGCCCCACACGCAACGCCGGACGCGGCCCCGCGTCCGCGCCGTCGAGTTGCTTTAGCAACCATTCCAGCCCGTCGAGGTTGTCCAGCAGCGTCTCTTCCGCATCGTCCATCGTGTGGCCGAGCACGCCGATGGGCCCCGCATAGCCGCTCCCGCGAATCGCACGCAACACCTCCAGGTCACGATCCCCATTCCCCAACGGCACAATCTTGTTGCCCAGCTGATCGCCGTCGGTCACCATGCCGTTCAGGTTCAGGCAATAGAGATAAGGCTTCATTGCGGCGAGCAGGGCCGGCAGCCGATCCAGGTGTCCATGCCCGTGGTGCAGGTTATAGACCAGCCCCACATTGTCCGCGCCCAACGCCTTCAGGATTTCGATCTGGTTCTCCGGCTCCCCGAACCAGCCGCCGTGGTTGTAGAGCCCCACCTTACAGCCGATCGCCGCCGCCGCATCCACCAGCGGCCGCAGCGCATCCACATGTTGCGCCACCCGCGCCGCGTGCTCTTCCGGCGTGCATTCGATCTCGCCGCCGTGCATCGTCACCCACAGTTCCGTCTGCATCCCGTGCCGCGCCAGCACATCCAGGATCGCCTTCGCCTCCTCGTTCAATGCGCCCGGAAACCAGAAGGCCTTCAGGTTAATGCCCCAGCGCTTCAGCGTCTCCATCTCCTCATCAAAGGTGGGGATATGCTCTGCGCGCCAGTCATAGGCCAGACTGAAAATCCCCGCGCGCGTCAACATCTCCGCCCGCGCTTCCGGCCCCCGCTTTTTCGCATCAAAAGGCACCACGCACCACGCGACCAGGTTGTCGCGGTTGAAGAGCTCTGCGTTGTCCGCTTCCGCCGCCACATCCGGACTCCACCCTAGAAGCAGCCCCAATGCCGCCGCGATCCAAAGCCACACCTTCACGCTACGCATACCAGCACCTCCAAAAAATAGGGACAGTCACCTATTTTTCTTCAGACGGCAATTGTGATGATGTTGGCCGTGACAAAAAATAGGTGGCTGTCCCTATTTGTCCCGCCACCACGCATCAGCCAAAACAGCGAGTATGCGAGGAACCGCCAGTGAATGTCATCCTTCCCACAGAGTTACACGCACACCCAAGAGCCGCAGCGCCGTGGAGGTGTCGTGCGATGCGAAACCCGCGGCGCAGCCGAACGACCCGCGCAACCATCCCGCGCCCAAGCCGCTACGAATGCCCCATGCCGTTGCAGCGCGTCTCGCTTCGCGAGGCATGCGCAAGCTCATGCACTCCACAGGTACGCCTCGCGCCGACAGCGGTATCTCCGGGTGCCACGGTATTGCGCGTCCTCGAGCAATGCCGTGCAGGGTGAACAAGCCGGTAGCCCGGGATCCCCGACCCCGGGATCGTGTCAACACCACCAGCCCAGACTGTGCAGTTTTCTCCACACGCCCGCAACGCCCGCCGCCGTATCGCGCGCATGCACACCGCGATGCGGCGATTCGCAGCACCACCGTCGCGGTCGACCCGGGGTCGGGAGCGCCGGGACGACAGACCCACGAAAAAAGCAGCGGCTGGACGTAGCCAGCCGCTGCTGTGGACATTCGCTGTAGACGCGCTCTACGCCGCCTCCTTCGCCTTCTGCTTCTCGTACCACTCGATCCAGCGCTCGATGAACTCGTCGCGTTCGTCACCGGGCTTCGACCGGCCAATGGGCGCCTTGTCGTCGAGGCTTTGGCGGCGGCCGGTGAGTTCGTTGAGCGCGAAGCCGAGACGCAGAGTGACGTAGGGCCATTGCTCTTCGCGGAACATCGCAGCGATGCGCTCGATGTCCGCCTCGCCCGCGGTGCGGGCCAGGGCATAGGCCGCGCGTTCACGTACCGGCACCGGCGCACGGTCCGCGGTGTCCAGCAGGTCGACGAGCACATCCGTCGCCGCTTCGGCGGGCGCATGAAACTGCAACGCGCCAATAAGGGAAATGCGCGTCTGCTCGTCCTGTTCCTTGTTCGTCGCTTCCGCGATCACCTTCGGCGTGAGCACCGGGTCCATCGCGATCTCGAGCGAGCGCGCCGCCTCGCGGCGCACCAGCAAGTCCTCGTCCTGCAGAAAGGGCAACAGCGATGCGGATTCGTCCACGTTACTGATCCGGCGGATCGCCTTCATCGCCGTCTGGCGCACCGCGGCGTCGCCGCTCTCCATGTACGGCAGCAGCGCCTTCGCCGCCGGCGCGTAGGCCATCGCACCGAGGTCCTCGATCACGGCCAGCAGTTCCTCGCCCTCCGCGCCGTCCAGCTTCGCGAAGACCGCCTGCGGCACGGCTTCGTCTTTCCAGATTACACCGTAGTCGATCTGTGCGATTTCCTCGTGCTGCCGGTGCCACGCGAAGGTGCGGAACCAGATCCGATCCTCGCCCATGTGGAACACCGTGTAGGTCGGCTGGTCCATCGTCTTCTTGTCGTCGCCCTGCGCGGTGAAGTACTCGGGGAAGTTGCCGCCGATGTCGCCGCCGTTGGTGATGAAAGTCGTGCCTTCGCGGTCGTTGCGCTTGCCGTCCTTCAGGGGGTACAGCCGCTCGTAGATGTGCGTGTGTCCCGCGAGATCGAGGTCGATGTCGAGCTGGTCAATGGTCATCGCCAGCGGGCGCATCGTGCTCTGCGCGAGTTCTTTGCGCTGGTCGGCGGGCGAGTAGTAGCCCGTGCAATAGACCGGGAAATGGTGCGCGAGGATGGTGTACTGCGAGTCGAAGGTCGGCACATTCTCCTTCAGCCACTTCGGCGATGCCGCGGTCTGTTCGAAGGAAATCAGCACGAAGGTCGTGTTGCCCCAGGTGAAGGCGGCATAGGGCTCACCGTCGCCGGGAAGCTCGTGGTACTGCGCGAACCAGTCGTTCTCTGGATCGAATATCTGCGATCCCTCGTGGTTACCGCGCGCGGTCGCCATCCAGTAGCGGTGATTGATGGTCTTGAAGCGGTTGAAGTGTTCCGGCCATTGGTCGTACACATGCCCGTTCGGCACCAGGTCGCCCTGCGTAATGTAGAATTCCGGGTCCCATTGCTCCGCGTGCGTGGCCATGTCGGTCTCTTCCCAGCGCGTGCCCCAGCGGCGGGAATCACCGATCATGATGAAGGTGATCGGCCGCGATTCCCCGGGCGCGGTTATGAACGTGCTCTCCAGTACGTCGTCGCCGCAGGTCACTTTGTAGAAGTATTCCGTCTCCGGCTTCAGCCCCGTCATCCGCACGCGGTTGATCTTCAGCGCTTCGTCGGCCTCGGCCGTCATGCCGTAGTTCGCGTCCAGCCCATACTCCACCACGCCCTGCTGCGGCTCCGCCGCTTCCCAGATCAGCGTGCAGCCGTCCGGCGTGATGTTGTTCAGGTGCGGCTTGATGTAGAAGCCCTGCTCCGCTTGCGCGGCCAAGGCCGCCATCAGGCTCAGGGAAAGAATCAACGTGCGCATGGTGTACTCCTCGTGTTCTTGCGCCTATGGACTGCCCGATCACGACTGTGCGTTTAGCCGGCCACCTGTCATTTCGACCGGAGGGAGAAATCCTAAGACCTCTCCTATCGTCGAGGTGACAAGGCAATCCAGCGCGTTACCCTACAGTCCGGTACGATCGCAAACAAGCGCCGCTCGTTACAGCGTTCGCTTCACAATATCCTTTGCGATCAGCATTTTCATAATCTCCGACGTGCCCGCACCGATCGTCGCCAGCCGCGCGTCGCGCGCCATCCGCTCCACCTCATACTCCTCCATATAGCCATAACCACCGAAGATCTGGATCACCTCATAGGCCGCGCGGTTCGTCATCTCCGAAGAGTACCACTTCGCCATCGCCGCCTCCGCGCTGCACTTGATGCCACGGTCGCAAAGATCCGCCGCGCGGTAGGTCAGCAGCCGCGCCGCCTCAATCTCCGTCGCCATCGTCGCGATCTTGTCCGCGATCAGTTCGAACATGATGATCGGCTGGTCAAACTGCGTGCGCGTCTTCGCGTATTCAATTGCCTTGTCCAGCCCCGCGCGCGCACCGCCCACGCCCATC
>JAUIKJ010000044.1 GCA_030430835.1 Candidatus Hydrogenedentota bacterium | reverse complement strand
AGCCCGAGCACGCAGATGCGGCCACTGCAGGGGCCATGCTTCTCCGCGACGGCCCGGCAGGCATCGCGCAGCACGGCGTCGAGAATCACCTCCGCGAGTTGCGTCAGTTCGTCGCCCACCTGCGCCACCGAGATCTCCCGCGTCAGATCGCGCATCGCCACATGCAGCATCTCGCCGTCCCGCAGCCGGTAGAGCGCGGCCTCGGGTTGTGCGGCATCGCGCAGGATCTGCAGCTCGAAGACGAGGGACGCGCGCGGCGTCGGCGTTTCGAGTGCGGCGGGATTGCTCACAATGTCGAGCAGACCCGGATCGCGGATAAGCAGACTGCTGAGGTAGTCACTGTTTGCGACCAGGCGTACGAGGTAGTCACAGAGCACCGGTGCGCCCGCGAGCAATTCATAGAGTATGGCCGGGGCGGGAATCTTGCCCAGAATCTGTGCCAAGCGAAGCAGCACCGCATCCGGATCGCTGCCCGCCGCCACCGCGTCGATCAGGGCAGGCGCGATGGCCGCGAAACGCTGGCGTACATGGAGCGTATGCGGCGCATCGCCGGGGCCGTTCGCCAGCGCAAGAAACTCCGCACGGGCACGGACCGGATCCGCAAAGCCCCGCGTTGCGAGTACCGTCCGGGCCGCCGCACCGGAAGACTGCGGATTCAGCAGGTCGCCAATCCAAAGCTGCCCCCGGCCTTTCTCCGCCAAGAACTGGTCCAGTATGGCGCGAACCTCCGCGGTGCGGTCATGGTAGACATGCATGAATGCTGTCCCGGAAACATAGCCCAGCCGCCGCGCGAGCGCGTCCAGCGCTTCGGGTTGCTCCGGCAGGGCGTGCCGCTGCTGGCCGCCCTTGATCTGCAAGCGGTGCTCCACGCTGCGCAGGAACACATACTGCCGCGCGAGTGCGTCCGCCTCGAAGGGGCGCAGGCACTGGTGTCGCCCCAGCGCCGCGATGGCATCCAGCGTGTTGCGGGCGCGCAACTCCGGCTCACGGCCCCCGTTCAGCAACTGCAGCATCTGCACCGTGAATTCGATGTCGCGTATGCCGCCCCGGCCCAGCTTTACCTCGAGGCCGGAGAGGCCCTGCCGCGCGACCTGCTGCTCCAGTTGCCGCTTGGTCTCGCGGATGTCCTCCAGCGTCGCGTCGTCGAAATACTTCGGGAAGACGAAGGGGCGTATCTGCGCCAGAAAGGCGTCGCCCAGTACAATGTCCCCGGCGCAGGGCCGTGCCTTGAGCAGCGCCTGCCGTTCCCAGGCGCGGCCATAGTCCGTGTAATACGCGAGCGCCGTTTCCAGGCCAACCGCCAGCGGTCCGATCTGGCCGTGCGGGCGCAGCCGCATGTCGACCCGGAAGACAAAACCTTCCGGACTCGGTTCGGAAAGCAACTTGATCAACCGCTCGCCCAGCCGTTGAAAGAACTCGGCGTTGCTGATCGGGCCACTGCGTCCACCGGCCGTTTCGCCGTCCGCGGTGTAGAGGAAGATCAGGTCGATATCCGAACTGAAGTTTAATTCCTGGCCACCCAACTTGCCCATGCCAAGGATCACAAAGGCACAGGCCTGCCCATCCGTACAGCGCGGCTCACCGAAGCGTGCCACGACCTCACCGCGGGCCCCGTCGATGGCGGCCTCCAAGGCGGCATCCGCAAGGTTGGCGAACTCCGCGGTCGTGGTCCTGATGGGGGCGTGATCAGCGATCTCCCGTGCGGCGATGCGCAGGATCTCCCGCTGCCGGAATCGCCGAAGCGCCGAGAAACAGGCCTCGTAGCTTTCCAGCGCACCAGCTTCGGCGGCAAGCTCGGCATACATCGCATCGCGCGTGCGGCGAGGGTGACGCGCCGCGGCGTCGATCAGAACAGCTGCGTCGCCGGGATGGCGAATCAGGATGTCGCTGAGGAAATCGCTTTGGTCAAAGAGGAGGCAGAGCGTGCGCAAGGGTGCCGGGTCTGCGCCCAACGCCGCCAGGTCCGAGCCTTCACCGCCGGATTCGAGCAGCCGCAGCAGGGTGCGCACGACCTTTGCCGGTTTCGCCGTTTCCGTGAGGACCCGGGGAAGAAGGGCATAGGTGGCCGCGGGGAGGCCGGCCCGGAGCGCGGCGGCTTCGGGGAGGGCCTCCAGATTCGCCGTGTCCCGTGGTTCAGGCACTGCAATCCTCCCGGTGCAGATCGCATTGTAGCCGCCTATTAGACCGCGCGCCAGAGCCGTGCGAGGCTTTCGCCCATGGCTTCCAGATGCGCGCTGGCATTGAGGCGTGCGTCGTCCGCGCTGATCGCACTCGCGGTGAGCGAGAACAGGGCGGTCACGCCACGGCCATAGGCCGCCTGCCAGCCCTCGCCGAGCGTACCGGCCACGATGATGGCGGGCACGCCGTATTCCGCGGCCAGCGCCGCGACACCCATCGGAGTCTTCCCGGCGAGACTCTGCGCGTCGAAGCAGCCTTCACCGGTAATGACCAGGCGCGCGCCGTCCAGCGCGGCACGCAGGCCACAGGCCTCCGCCACGAGATCCGCGCCGGGGCGCAGCGCCGCGCCCGCAAAGGCGATGAGCCCGGCACCGAGACCGCCCGCCGCACCCGCGCCGGGGACATCCGCGATGGCGATACCCAGTTCCTTCTCGAGGAGTTCGGCGTAGTGTGCAAGGGCGGCGTCGAGTTCCTTGACGCTGTCCGGCGAGGCGCCTTTCTGCGGACCGAAGACGGCCGAAGCACCCTCCGGTCCACAGAGCGGGTTCACGACATCCGTCGCGCCGATGAGGGTGACGGCGTCCAGACGCGCATCGCGATTGGAAGCATCCATGCGCGCAAGATCCGCGAGGGCCGCGCCGCCGGGAGGGAGATCGTTGTCTTGCGTATCCAGCAGCCGGTAGCCCAGGGCCTGTGCCATGCCTGCACCGCCGTCGTTCGTGGCGCTGCCGCCGAGCCCCACGATGATCCGTGTTGCGCCTGCATCCATCGCCGCGAGGATGAGTTCACCCACGCCGCGCGTGGTCGTGCGGTGCGGGTCGCGTTCATCGTCAGCGACCAGGGCCAGCCCCGCCGCGGCGGCCATTTCAATCACCGCCGTGACGCCATCGGGCAGCAGCACCCATGTGGCGTCCACCGTGTTGCCCAAGGGACCGCACACGCGGGTGGTGTGCAATGTGCCGCCGCTCGCCGCAGCGACGGCGTCCACAGTGCCTTCGCCGCCATCGGCCATCGGCACACAGACCACCTCCGACTCCGGCCACGCGCGCGCCCAGCCCGCGGCGAGGGCCGCGGCCACCTCCCGGGCGGCAAGGCACTCCTTAAAGCTGTCCGGCGCAATGACGATCTTCATCGCGGGTTTAGCCTGTGTCTAGTCCACGGGGTTCTCGGCGCGGTAGAGCAGGGTGTAGATCAGATCGCCTGTGCCCGCGCGGCTGCCGGTTTCGTGGCTCAACACCGTCTTGATGTCCACCGCCTCAACCTGATTCGCCTTCACCCAGGCGTTGAGCGCCGCGTCGATCTCATGGAGCTTGTCTTCATATCCCTTGAAGGATTTCACGAAAATCATGGTGTTCTCTCCCAAGTTTTAATGTGGCGGCCATCACAGCCGCGTCCATGCCCGGAGGCTACCATCCCCAGAGCGGAAGTATTCGATCTGCGGAAACACATTGCCGGGCTAGGCCTTGCCCGGCAACGGGGTCGGTTTGCCCGATTCGTCCACCGCGACGAAGGTGCCCTTCGTGTGACAAACGACACCGCCTTCGACCCGGCCCTCGATGTCGAAGGTGAAGCTGCTGCGGCCGAAGCGCGGATTGCTCGCGTAGAAGGTAACAATGTCGCCGACGCGCACGGGGCGTTCGAAGACAATCTCGGTATATTTCACCGTGACCAGCCGTTCGGCCTTGGTCTGGTTATAGGCGTAGATCGCGCCGGCCTCGTCGATCCAGGACATGATGACCCCGCCGAAGAGGTTGCCGCCGAGGCCGATGTCCTTCGTCATGCAAAGGTAGGTGGAGACGAGGGTTTCCGTCATGGGATGAGAGCCTTGATGGCGCAGGCGTGTCTTGTCCCCCTTTGAAGGGGGTGCCCGAAGGGCCGGGGATGTAACGCGCCGGCGATGATTACGTGCAGGCGGTCTCGCTGGGGTTTACATCCCCCTTGATCCCCCTTCAAAGGGGGACGAAGACCAGTCGTCGCACGGGTGGGTCCTGACGTGCTGGGCGATGGCATCACGGCGTCATCCTTCCCGAGTCCTGCTGAAGTGTGCGCAGGAAGGCGGGGTCCAGCGGGATGCCCTGCGCGTTGCATTGCGCGACCGCGGCCCAGGCCGCGTCGTAGCGGGCGGTCTCCCAATAGAGCGCAGCGAGGCTGCGGTTTGCGGCGGGGTGCGCCGGGTCGATCGCTATCGCGCGGGTCCACGCCGCTTCCGCCGCGGCGGGGTCGTCGAGTTCGTAGCGGCAAAGGCCGAGGTTGAAGTGGTCGTTGGCGATGCCGGGATCCCGCGCGATGAGTTTCTCGTAGGCCGCGGCGGCATCGGCGTAGGCGCCGCTTTGCAGCGACAGCGCGGCGCTGGCCGCGAGCACGGCGGTGTCTTCGGGTTGCAGCATGGAAAGTTGCGCGAGGCAGCGCTGCATGCGTGCTACGTCCTGGGTGGTCTCGGCGAGGCGCAAGACCTCACGCCAGAGATCGGCGTCTTCGGGGCTGAAATCCAGCGCGGTTTCATAGGCGCCGATGGCGGCCTTGATCTCGCCGAGTCGTCGGAGGGTCAGGCCCAGGTTGGCCCAGGCGTCGGCCCGCTGCGGCGCAAGCTCGACGGTGCGCTGGTAGGCGAGCATCGCTTCGCCGTAGTTGCCGAAGTCGTAGAGGGCGTTGCCGTACTGGTAGTGCAGGTCCGCGTTCTGCGGTTGCTCGGCGGTCTTCGTGCGCAGATAACCGAGGCGTTCAGTGAGGCCCGTGGGCACGGGATCGGCTTCCGGCTCGGGCGTCGTCGCGCAACCCGCGACGATGAGGACACACAGGACCAGCGCGCAGCACCGCTCAAGGCGTGCGCGCGAATCCTGTGAAGAAGTCCATGGCCAGCGCGTAGGCATCAATCTCTCGTGTCTTGTATCCGGCGAGGGCGGCGAGTTCCGGACCCGCCGAACCCGGCCAGTGATGGCCGCCACCTTCGATGACATAGAGTACCACTTGCGCCGCGCCGTCGCATCCAGCGTAGTCGTAGACCCGCACGGCGGTGCGGTCCAGCGGACGCGCGTCGATGAAACCGACCTCCACCAGAGCGCCGCAGCCGTTCGCGTCGGCGACCAGGGCCGCGCTGTCGTAGATGGCGAGCACGCGGCCCGCCATCTCGTTGCCCACGCCGACGTGGCCGCCGTCGAAAGGGACCAGCGGATCAGTGTCGCCGTTGATGATGAGCGCGGGTACGCTTGCCACGCCGCAGTTCTCCGCCACCATTTCGGGGATGCTGCCGATCACCGGCGCGATGGCCGCGAGGCGATCGCCGCGTTCGCAGGCGAAGCGGTAGGTCATCATCGCGCCGTTCGAGGAACCGGTCATGTACACCCGCGCGGGATTGAGGTTGTAGGTGATGATGAGGTGATCGATGAGCGCTTCGAGAAAGCCGACGTCGTCAATGTCGCGCGGCGGGCCGGGCTTCTCCCGGCCATCTTCCCACTCGTTGTCGATCGCGTTTGGATACACCACGGCGACACCGTCACGGTCGGCGAGCCTATTGAAGCCATCGTCCCGCGAGAACTGTTCCGCGCTGCCGCCGCGCCCGTGCAACGCGACCACCAAAGGCAGTGGCGCATCGCCCTTGAGCACGGGCGGTAGGTGCAGCAGGTAATTCCGCTCAAGGCCGTCGTGCTCGAAAGTGAAGGCGGGGTCCAGTCCGCCGCCGCAGCCGGTGAGAAAGAGCAGGGCGACGTGAACAGCGAGGCATAAGGACCGCATGGGCATTTCTCCGCGTCGAGGGTGCCGTATTGCATCAGTACCTGCGATTCTAGCGCTGGTTACAGCACCTTGACACCCCGCCGGACTTGTGCTCTAATACCGCTGAACAAGAATTCAGACGATATTTGTTCAGCGGCGAAGCACCGAAAGGAGCGGGGTCATGGCGAAAGGCCTTACAAAACGGCAGCAGGCGATTCTGGACTACATCATCGGGTGTATCCGCGACCACGGCTATCCGCCGACCATCGCGGAAATCGGCACGGAGTTTGGCATCACGTCGACGAATGGCGTGAACGACCACTTGGTCGCTCTGGAGAAGAAGGGCTACATCGAGCGCTCGTCCAAGGCGCGCGGGATCGTGGTGACTTCCAAGGCGGTGACTGGCCTGTACCACACCGATTTTTCGACCGCACCGCTGCTGGGCCGGGTCGCCGCGGGCTATCCGCTGTTGGCGGAAGAGAACATCGAAGACCATGTGCCCGTGCCTACCGCGCAGGCGCAGGGCAGTCTCTTCGCGCTGACGGTTTCCGGCGACAGCATGATTGAGGATGGCATCAACGATGGCGACATTATCATCGTGAATCAGGATCGGCGCCCGCGGAAGAACGATATCGTCGTGGCGCTCGTGGGTGACGAGGCCACCGTGAAGCGCTTTCACCAGCAAGGACCAGTCATCGAACTGCGACCGGCGAATTCGCAGATGGAGCCGATGCGCTATCCCGCGAACGAGGTGGTGGTGCAGGGGGTGGTGGTCGGCCTGCAGCGGACGTATAATTAGTCCCCATGGACACCCCGACCCCCCGCGATCAGTTTCAGGCACAGGACAAGTCGATTCCCTTCAAGGGTCCCGAGGCGATTGACGCCGCGTGCCTGGAGTGTTTCCCCTACGAGTACCATGGCACGCCGCATGGCGACGGCATGGAGATCGTCACCACCACCGACGAGTTCACCTCGGTATGTCCCTTCTCCGGTCTGCCGGATTTCGCGTGTGTGACCATCCGCTACGTGCCCGGTGAACATTGCCTTGAACTGCGTGCGCTGAAGTATTACCTGCTTTCCTACCGCGACGTGGGCATCTGGTACGAGCATCTGGTCAACCGGATGCTTGAAGATCTCGTGAAGGTCTGTAAGCCGCAGGCGATGACCGTCGAGATCGCCTGCAACCCGCGCGGCGGGCTCTCGAGCACGGTCACCGCCAGCTACGAGCGCGAGACCATGGGGCCGCCGGAGTCGCTGGGCGCCTAAGTCCTGCGCACGATTGGCGCGCGTGGCCCAAAGCCTGACGCCCCCGATAGGCGAAGGATGATCCGCCTTCTCAAGCACGGAGCGCTTTCCTGTGTTCGTCCCATGTTGGCCGCGCTTGAGCGGCCTACATGGGGTGGCTGGCCGCAAATGTTCAATCGCGGCGCGATTGAACAAGGACGCTATTGAACCGCGCTGCGGTTCCTGCGATTCGCGCCCGAAACCCCACGGTAGGCCGCCGGCGCGGCCAACCGTGGGCTAAGCTACCGAAGCGCTCCGCGCTTCCTCCCCTGCCATCTCATCGTGGCGCTGCCGACAGGCGGGCGATCCCCGACGACGCTTGCTCGCAAGGTCCCGCCGCCAACCGTCATACCCGCGCCCGCGCCACAATTGGCGCGCGTGGCCGCTGCCGGGTATGATCTGTGCTTTCCATTATCGGGCAGGTGACGCCCGCGATACCCCACGGATCGGCATCCCACGCATGACGCACACGGTTGAAATCACTTCACTCGCCCATGGCGGCGACGGTATTGCCCGCATTGATGGCATGGTCTGTTTCGTGCCCTATGGTCTCCCCGGCGACACGCTGAAGGTGCATGAAACCCGCCGCACGAAGAACGCGCTCTGGGCCGCGATCGATGAAGTCGTGGAAGCGTCGCCCTATCGCCAGGATGCGGTCTGCGACAACTTTGGATCCTGCGGCAACTGCAGTTGGGGGCACTTCGCCTATCCCGCGCAGGCCGAATGGAAACAGCGTATCGTGCACGAGACCCTCGAGCGCCTCGGCGGGATCCAGTGCGAACTCGTCTGGATCGAGGATCCCGATCTCCGCACCGGCTACCGCACCCGCGCCGAGTTTCACGGCGACGGCGAGAAGCTCGGCTTTTTTGCACCGGGTACGCACGATATCGTGAACATCACGCACTGCCCACTGTTGCACCCGCGCCTGAACGCGGCGCTGGAGCAACTGCACGGAATTCGTCTTGCGGGCGGCGTGACGGTGACCGTCAATCCCGAGGGCGAGGAAACGCTGGTGTGGACCAAGTTCACCAAGCGGAAATTGAAGAATCTTTTCCCGTCCGCGAATGCGTCGAAGGACACGCTGCCGCGGTCGCAGTTTCTCTTTGATGGCGTGCCCATCGTGAACGGGTGTTTCTCGCAGGCGAGCCTGCTGCTCAACCGGCTACTGATGCGCGAAGTACACACGCAACTCGGCAAGGCGAGCCCGGTGCTCGATCTCTACTGCGGTAGCGGCAACCTCTCGATCACGCTGTCCGAGCGTGTGGAAGTGACCGGCATCGACCACAACCCCGAGGCCACGCGCGCAGCCAACAAGATCCGGCGCGGCGCATACCGGCGCGGTGGCGAAGAGGCCATGCAGCGCACCATCGCCACCGGCGGCTGGAACGCCATCGTGCTCGATCCGCCGCGCACCGGCGCGAAAGACCTCATCCCCGCGCTTACGCAGGCCAGCGCCGCGAAGATCGTCTATGTTTCCTGCGACCCGGCCACCTTGGCGCGCGACCTGAAATCACTGACCGGAGCGGGCTGGGCGCTGACGCGCGCCGCGCTGATCGATCTCTTCCCGAACACGCCGCACGTTGAGACCGTGGTCACGCTGGAGCGCGGCTAGGCGTGGCCGCGCCGGGGAAAACGCTGTGTGTCTATGCCGCATCGAGCGATGCGGTAGACCCGGCCTATCTCGACGCGGCGGGTGAACTCGGCGGCGCCATGGCGCGCGCGGGCCACACCCTGATCTACGGCGCAGGGCACATGGGCCTCATGGGTGCCGTCGCGCGCGGCGTCCACGCCGAAGGCGGCCACGTCACCGGCGTCATTCCCGAGAAGCTTGACGCGAAGGACCTGGCCTACCGCGAGGCCGACGAACTCATCGTCACCACCGGCATGCGCGAGCGCAAGGCAATCATGGAAGATCGCGCCGACGCCTTCATCACCCTGCCCGGCGGCTTCGGCACACTCGAAGAACTGCTCGAGGTGCTGGTGCTCAAGCAGCTCGCCTACCACGAGAAGCCGATTGTCCTGCTCAATACCCGGCAGTTCTTTGAGCCCTTGCGTCTGCTCATCGACCACCTCGTGGTCGAGCGCTTCGTAAAGCCGAGCCACCGCAGCCTCTGCCATTTCGCCGATACCCCGACGGAGGCCCTCGACTACATCACGCATTACGAGGCCGCGCCCGCGGAAGGGAAATGGTTTGAGCCCAAGTACTGAGAACCGCTTCCGTTTCGCCGCGATCTTCACGCTGGTGCTCGCCTTCTTCTTCGTCTCCGGTGCCTGCGGCCTGCTCTATCAGGTTGTGTGGACGCGCAAGCTTGTGCTGCTCTTCGGCACCACCTCGTATGCGGTCAGCACCGTGCTCTCCATCTTCTTCCTTGGCCTCGGCGTGGGCAGTCTCTGGGGCGGCCGCCTCGCCGACCGCAGCACCCGCCCGCTCGCGGTCTACGGCTGGTTCGAAATCATCATCGGGGCGTGGGCACTCTTCTTTCTCGCCAGCATTACCTGGGGCGAGGGCCTCGTGGTCGCCGTGCTCCGTGCCTTCGACTTTTCCCGCGGGGTGGGCATCGTGTTGCGCGCGCTCATGGCCGCCGTACTGCTCTTCGTCCCCGTCACGCTCATGGGCGCAACCCTGCCCATTCTCTCGCGCTACGTCGTCCGCGAGGCCCAGGGCCGCGGCTTCCGCATCGGTGCGCTCTATACCCTCAACACCTTCGGTGCCGTTGCCGGCTGCTTCGTCACCGGCTTCTACCTGATTCAGCACTTGGGCTACACCCAGACCACGCTGCTTGGCGCGGCGGCGAATGTCGCGGTGGGTCTTGCGGCACTCGTGATCGCTTGGATAGTGGGGCCGACGACTGTGGCGCCGGAACCGGATGCGTCGGCTGAAGTCATCCCGACGGGAAGCGCGCCCGTAGATCCCCGCGTCGCCTATGCCGCCATCGCGGCCTTCGCCATCACCGGCTTCAGTGGTCTCGCGCTGGAGGTGATCTGGACGCGGCTGTTAACCATTGTGTTCTTAGGCACGACCTATGCCTATACGGCGATGCTCACCTCGATACTCATCGGTATCGCGCTCGGCAGTGCGGTGGCCTCGCTGATTGCGGATCGCACGCGGCGCCATGCCGAACTTCTAGGGGCGGCGGTGATACTGACCGGAATCTGTTCCGCCTTCATGCTCTGGCGTTTCCCAGCGCTTCCGGAAATGCTGTCGGGGAGCCGCTGGGAAGACGCGATCGAGCGCAAATTCTGGCTCGCCTTCGTCACCCTAGTCCCGGCCACCTTCTGCCTCGGCATGACCTTTCCGCTTGTGATTCGCGCAGCCAGCGGCGCGCTCCAACGCATTGGCCGGGACGTCGGATTTCTCTACAGCGCCAACACCTTCGGTGGTGTTGTTGGTGCGGTCGTCGGCGGCTACCTCCTGCTCCCGCTGCTCGGCGCGCATCTGAGCATCGTGCTGTTGGTGGTCCTGTTGGTGCTAACCGGCGTGACCGTGATTGCGACCTCCGGCGCAGCGCCCTGGCTGAAGAACGGAGCCTCAATTCTCAGTGTTTTCCTGTTCATACTCGCATGGCTGCTGGGACCGGTTGACGTCAGCCGCGCGCTCGACGCGGGCTATATCCCCACCGACCACGAGGTGATCCACTACACCGAGGGTGTCGAAGGCACGGTCGCCGTGTCGCAGCCGGTGGACAAACCCGACGGCACCGACCGCGTGCTTTGGATCAACCGGGTGCAGGCGACGACCTCCATCGAGAAGGGCGTGAAGATGAACCGGCTGCAGGGGGTGTTGCCGCTGCTCTTCGATCGCGACGTGGACGAAGTGCTCTTCATGTGCTTCGGCTCCGGCATCACCTGCGGCACGCTGGCGCTCTCCGATTTCGAGCGGATCGACGCGGTGGAGATCTCGCCGGATGTGCTGGCGGCCGCGCCGCTCTTCGAGGCGGACAACCTCGGCGTGATTGATCGCGAAGGCATCGAGTTTCACATCGACGACGGCCGCAACTATCTGCTGACCACGGACCACCGCTACGACTTCATCACCTTCGAGCCGATGCCGCTGGCGATGGCGGGGGTCTCCACTTTCTACACCCGCGAGTACTACGAACTTTGCCGCGCGCGCCTCGCGCCGCGCGGCATGGTGTCGCAGTGGGTGCCGCTGCACAGCCTCAGCCCCGAGGTGGTGCAATCGCTGGTGCGCACCTTCATCGAAGTCTTTCCGGAGTCCTGCGCCTTCTTCATCAACGCCGACCTCTTCCTCATCGGTAGCGATGACCCGCTCCAACTCGACTATGCCGCGGCCCAGCGCCGCCTCGCGCAGCCGGAACTCAGGGCGGCGCTGGACAAGGTGCTGCTCCGCGACGTGGAAGAAGTCATCGCGAGCTTCATCATGGACCGGCCGGCGCTGGCGGCCTTCGCCGAGGGTGGTCGCATCATGACCGATGACCGGCCCTGGGCCGAGTTCGAGGCGCCCAAGCTGGTCTATGCCGGCAAGGTGCCGGATTCCCTCGCGCTGATCGAGCCGCACCAGACCAGCCCGCTGACCATCCTGGCCGGGGACAGCATGACCCCGGCAGCGCGGGACGCCATCGACCGCCGCCACCGCGCACACGTCACCGACCTCGCCGCGCTCCAGCGCTACTACCAGGCCGGCCCCATGGACACCCGCGCAATCGCGGGTTTCCTCCGATCCCTGGAGATTGATCCGAAGGACTGGAACGCCCGGTATTACCTCGAGCAGGATGCCGAACGGCAACTGGAGCGCATGATTCCGTGGGAAGAATACGAGACCGCCCA
>JAUIKJ010000043.1 GCA_030430835.1 Candidatus Hydrogenedentota bacterium | reverse complement strand
GGCAAGACCGAGGTCTATCTGCAGGCAATCGAGCACACCCTCGCCCTCGGGCGTGACGCGATCATTCTGGTTCCGGAGATTTCCCTGACCCCCCAGACGGTGGGTCGTTTCTTCGCGCGCTTCCGGCAGGACATCGCCGTGCTGCACAGTGGGCTGAGCCGTGGGGAGCGCTACGACGAATGGCGGCGCGCGCAGCGCGGCGAGGTACGGATTGTCGTGGGCGCGCGTTCGGCCATCTTCGCTCCCCTGCCGAAGCTGGGCATGATCGTGGTCGACGAGGAACACGATCACTCCTATAAGCAGAGCGACAGCCCCCGCTACCATGCGCGGGACACGGCGGTGATGCGCGCAAAGATGAACGACGCGGTGTGTGTACTCGGATCGGCGACGCCCTCGGTCGAGGCCTACCACAACACGGTCAACGCGAAGTTTGAGCGGCTTGAGCTGCTGACCCGCGCCACCAGCGGCGCGCTTCCGGAAGTGAGCATCATCGACATGCGCGGCGAGGAGAAGGAACGCGCGGGCAAGACCCTCCTCTCTCGGCCCATGGCCAACGCGCTGGACGATTGTCTCGCGCGCGGCGAGCAGGCGATCCTTCTGCTGAATCGCCGCGGCTTTGCGCCCTTTGTATTGTGCCCAAAGTGCGGCTGGGTCGCGGAGTGTCCGGATTGCCAGGTCAGCCTGACCTGGCATCACCATGGCGCAGAGTTGCGCTGCCACTATTGCAACGGCCGCTTCGTGCGCGCCGAGACCTGCGGCCAGTGCGACTTTAACCCGCTGCTCTATCTTGGCGCCGGCACCCAGCGTGCCGAGGAAGAACTGATGCAGCAGTTCAAGGGAGCGCGCGTGGTGCGCATGGATGCGGACACCACGGCGGGCAAGGGCGGCCACGCAAAGATCCTGGGCCGCTTCGCCAAGGGTGAAATCGATCTCCTGATCGGCACACAGATGCTGGCCAAGGGCCATGACTTTCCGGGCGTCACCCTGGTGGGCGTACTGAACGCGGACAACGGCCTCGCCGTGCCGGACTTCCGCGCGGCGGAACAGAGCTTCCAGTTGCTCACGCAGGTGGCCGGCCGCGCCGGCCGCGGCGACCGCCCGGGGAAGGTCTACATCCAGACCTACCGGCCGCGGCACTACGCCGTGCTCGCGGCGGCGCAACACGACTACGCGGGCTTCTATGCGGCGGAGATCGAGCACCGGCGCGACGCGGGCTACCCGCCGTTCCGGCGCATGCTACACCTGTTGGTGGAATCAGAGGATCCGCAACGGGCCGAGCGCGCCATCGTGCAATGCAACCGTCTGCTCCGGGAAGAGATTAAGACCAAGTGTTTCGACGGCGTAGAGATCCTGGGGCCATCCCCGTCGGCGGTGCGGCGTATCAAGAAGAAATATCGCTGGCAGTTGGCCGTGTTATCGCGCAGTTCGGGCCGACTGAATGCGCTGGCCCGGGGCGTCCGGGACCGTTTTCGGGAAGAGTCCGGCGGGAGTTCGGTCCAGCTCAAACTGGATCTGGACCCCTACGGCCAGTATTAGCACGCGGATTCCGTACCATAGTACCACAATTTATGGTATGTCGTCATTTGATTTGCGGTATATATGGGGTGTATAGTCTCGGATGGGTAAGGATTTGACGGTTTGCACCGTCGCCGGGATCACCTCAAATGCATGGCTGTGATCCCCGCCATCGCGGGTAGTTTCGAGGGAAAACATGGAAGAGCGATCCACGGTCCTGGTCCTGATGGGCGGACAGAGTTCGGAGCATGATGTCTCCCTGAACTCCGGGAAGAATGTGTCGGCCGCATTGGAGGCGAAGGGCTATACGGTTATTCCCGTGGTCATCGGCCGCGATGGCAGTTGGCTCTTTCCCGATGGCCGCAGCGTCGCCGCGGCGAAGGCCGCCCCGGCGATTGTCAACCTGGAAGTCGACTGTGCCTTCATTGCGCTGCATGGCACCTACGGTGAAGACGGCCGTGTTCAGGGATTCTTCGATACCCTTGGCCTGCCCTACACAGGATCAGGGTGCGCCGCGTCGGCCCTGGCCATGGACAAGGTCCGCTGCAAGGCGGTGGTCCAGGCACAGGGGATCCGCGTGGCCGGGCACATCGCTTTGGACCGCGCCACCTGGGCGGCGGATCAGGGCACGGTGATGGATTCCGTGGCGAAGGACATCGGCTACCCTTGTGTCGTGAAGGCGGCGCGGGGCGGATCGAGTGTGGGTGTAGTCATTGTGCCGGCGTCGAATGCGCTGGAGGCGGCGATTGCGCAGGTGCTCACGGTCGACAACTACCTGATGATCGAGGAGTACGTGAGCGGCATCGAACTGACCTGCGGCGTGCTGGATGCGGAGCCGACCGGCTTCATTCGCCCGCTGCCGATCACGGAGATCCGCCCGCGTTCCGGGGGCTTTTTCGACTACGACGCGAAGTATACGCCGGGCGCCACGGACGAGATTACGCCCGCCGAGATCCCGGATCAGGTGGCGCAGGAAGTACAGCAGATGGCCGTATATGTGCATGACATCGTGGGATGCCGTGGATGGAGCCGCAGCGACTTTATGTTGGGCGATCGCGGCCCCGTCTGGATTGAAGTCAATACGGTACCCGGCCTCACCAACACTTCGCTGTATCCGCAGGCCGCCGCGGCCGCGGGCATTTCCTATGGAGACATGTGCGCCTTGTTCGTGGATGCCGCGTTGCGGAATGCGGCCAAGGCACCGATAGAAGGATAAACCGCATGGGAATCCCCTTCACCAAGTTGCATGGACTCGGGAACGACTACCTCTTCATCGAATCCGACAAGTACCCGATTGCCGACCCCGCGGCACTCTCGATCGCGATGAGCCACCGCCATCTGGGTGCGGGATCGGACGGTATCATCCTGATCATGAAGGGCGACGATCACCCCTTCCGCATGCGGATATTCAACGCGGACGGGAGCGAAGCGGAGACCTGCGGCAATGGCCTGCGCTGTTTTGCGAAGTACGTGTATGAGCGCGGCATGATTCCGGACACCACCTTCACGATCGAAACCGGCGGCGGTCCGAATCGTGTGACCCTGACCGTCGAAGACGGCGTGGTGACACGGGTGCGTTCGAACATGGGCGAGCCGAAGTTCGAACGCGAAGCGATCCCCATGGCGGGGCCCGAGGGTCGCGTGCTCGAGGAAGCGCTGGAGGTCGACGGCAAGACCTATGCGGTTACCTGCGTCAACGTGGGCAACCCGCATGCCGTGGTCTTCGTGGAAGACGCCACCCAGATCGACCTGGCCAGCATCGGCCCGAAGATCGAGAACCACCCGAAGTTCCCCAAGCGAACCAATGTCGAGTTCGTCAACATCATCGACGAGGACAATATCGTAATGCGGATCTGGGAACGCGGCAGCGGCATCACGATGGCCAGCGGCAGCGGGTCCTGCGGCGCGGCCCTGGCCGCGATGATCACGGGCCGCACGCACCGTCGCGTCAATGTCCACCTCGTCTACGGCCAGCTGACCATCGAATGGTCTTCCGAAGACGGCTGCGTCTACCAGGAAGGCCCGGCGACCGAGACCTATTCCGGCGTCTGGCCGGACTGACGCCAGTGCGCGAGGTAGCCGGCGATGTAGGCCGCCTGCTTCTCACAGATGGCGGGCGGAAAATGGACGTGGTCCTTGTAGAGGTCGTCACCCAGGCGGCTGGTGAATCCGTGTAGATCGATCGACGGTACCCCCTTCGCCGCCATGATCGCGTCGGCCGCATCGTTGTAGGCCACGGCATCCGCCGCGAATCGGAAGAAGGACTTTCCGGGCTTGTTGTGGACCCGCTCGTCGCACGGCGTGGTCCGGACCCAGATCAGCTCCAGGTCCAGCCGGGCGACCAGCGCCACGATGGCCTCAAGGTTGTCCCGATACGCCGCCAGCGGGACCTGTTTGCTTCCCGTATCCGGATCGGTCTTGATGTCGTGCAGGCCACAGTTCAACAGCAGCACGTCGGCATCGATCCCGCCCGCGGCCGCCTTCGCCTGCAGGAAGGCCAGCACCCGCGCGGAGTCGCCGCCGTTGCCGTTGTGCGGCGCCGGCTGATCGAGGGCCGCTTCTTCCTCGCCGGTCTTGCGCGCGTAATGCATGGTACCGGCCAGGTTCTGCTCGAGATAGGGGCCGTACTGCATGGAGATGCTGTCGCCGATCACGTAGAGGCGCGGCAGCGACGCCTCGTTCGCCTGGACGCCAACGGCGCCCACGCCAAGCAACAGCCCCAGGGCCACGCCACGCAGTAGTGTTCTCATCTTGTGTCTCCTCAGGCTTGGGGTTTCTCGTTGAGGCCCGCATCCCAGGCGCGTTCTCCGCGCAGGGCCGCGGGCAGCGCGAGCAAGATCATGTAAACGACCGTGACCAGCACACTCGCGGACAACCAGAAGAACAGTTCGTAACTGCGATCAAAGACTTCGCGTACCGCGTGGAGCGCCGCGCCGGACACGAGCATGAACACCACGCCCAGGGCATGCGGTATCCGGTCCGCCTTCACCACGAAAAAGAGGAAGGGCAAAATCAAAATAACGAAATAGTAATAGGTCGCTGCGGTCAGGAAGAAAAAGGGCACGATCCCCAGCAGGTAGGCTTCGTAGTCCTGCAACCGCCGGATCCCCAGCAAGGCCACCACGAGGGCCAAGACCGCAATGCCACGAATATGCCATTGGTATTGCTCCAGGATCTGCCGCTTACCACCGTGCCAGAAGGGCGTGGTCCCATAGTCCATCAGGAAGAAATACTTGAAGCCCGCGCGCCGGGGCGACATGTCGTCGTTGTGCATCGCCATCTTTTCGATGAAGGCGCTCCAGTAGCCGATGCCGGTGTAGAACACGGACGCCACCACGAGGGCCACGGCCGTGGCGGCGAAGATCGCAAGGAAGCGCGCGGCGTCCGGGTTTAACCGGCGCTTGTCCAGAAGATCCCAGATCAAGCGGCCGCCGATGCCGAAGACGAAGACGGCGGGAAAGATGCGCATGCAGGCGGCATAGGCCGTGAGCGCACCGGCCCAGCCGTAGTACCCGCGCTTGATCAGACAGACGGACACGATCATGCAGGCGATCCAGTCGTAGCGCAGGAAGGCGGCGTGCAGGGTGGGCGAGGTGGAGACGAAGTGCACCCCCAGAAAGGCGATGGCAAAGAACATGGCCCGGTGCCCGAAGGCCCAGCCGATGGCCGCAAAGGCGATAGCCATGGCCACGAGATCGAGAAAGGCGAGAAACTGCATGCCCCAGTCGCTGTCGGTGCTCACGCAGTTGGCCAGGGTACCGCTAATCATCGTCCACATGGGCGGCGCGTTGTAGCCCTTGTCCAGCAGCATGCGGTTCCAGAGATCGTCGTTGCGGAAATCGCTCCGGAAGTACTCGACGTCTTTCCTGAACTCGGCCCAGCGCCCCGGCGTAAAGCCGGCCTTGACCGCGGCGATGCGGTCTTCGGCGCGGAAGATCGGGATCGGGGCCTCGGCATCAAGATCGCGAACGCTCGCCGGCGGGGTGTAGCGGGTGCTCTCCTGAAGGGCCCCGGCCGTCGCGAGGTACATGTCGGAATAACCGACCTCTTCGTGGTACTTCGTGCCGATGTAGTAGTGGTAGAACTCGTAGGAGTTGAAGTAGTCCCAGCGCAGGATGTTGCCGAGGTTGAAATAGAATGCGCCCAGCAACGCGGAGACCACCAGCAATACCGCGACCGCCGCCTGCGCGCGGGGCGCATCGCGCCGGCGGAAGACGATCAGCAGGCACAAGGCGGCCAACAGAATCCCGGGGACAATGTACCGGTATTTCCAGAACCCTGGGTGAATGATGGCTTCGAGAAAATCCAAGAAAACAGGCCCTTTGCGGATTGTTAGACGGGGCATGGTAGTGCTGCTACGCGGGCATTGCAACCGTTCCCGCTTCTTCGAGTCCCGTGCTATACTCGCGAAGTCGTGTGTTACGGGGTGGATCGCAATAGAGGAGAATTAGGATGGATCGCAGAATGCGCTGGGCGTGGGCGGCGGCTTGGGTGTTCGCCCTGGGGTGCGGAACCGCCACCGCGGAAACGCTGGTGAAGTTCTATCCGCACACGGGCGTGATCGAAGAAGTGAATCCCGCGGCCAAGGCGCTGACCGATTTTGGCGCGCCGACGGATACCCTACTGGCGAACAACATTACCTTCCGGCTCTTCATCGAGGACATCCGCCTCGATACAAACTTGGGCTTTGACGGGCCCAGCGGTGCGGCCGCAATCGCGCGGACGAAGGAAGCGCTGGCCTATATCGCCAGCGTGTTGAATGTGCCCGCAGCACGCACGCTGGACATTCTCTTCGATGTCTCGGAATCGGATGGCACCGGCTTCCTGGCGTCGGCGGGTTCCTTCTTCTCCGCCTCGAACGGATTTTTCAACGGATCGGCCTTCACCCGCCTCACCACAAATACAAAACCTTTCGCGGACTTCGAGGAGATCGGAGTCACGGTCGACTTCGGCCACACCTGGAATTTTGGCACCGGCGCGCCCAACGGCAGCCAGATAGACTTCTTATCGGTGATCACGCACGAGTTGACCCACGGTCTGGGAATCGCCTCCCTCGCGACCGCAAACGGCAACAGCGCATTCTTCAACCAGTTCGGCACGCAGACCTTCACGTCCTGGGACAACCTGCTCACCCGCGGCGACGGCGGCACACGCATCTGGAGCAATGGTACGCCGCAGATCAACAACCTGGCCGACCTCACCAGCAACAATGTCTTCTTCAATGGCGCGCAGGCACGTGCCCGCTACAACCAGGGCGGGGACGCGCCGGGGGTCTTCGCGCCGGCGACCTTCCTGCAGGGCAGCAGCATCGGCCATTTGGACACCGGCAACATCGTCGGTGGCGCCATGATGGAACACGCGATTGCGGCAGGAGTACAGTTCCGGAACTATTCGCCGGCGGAGATTGGTGCCCTGATCGACCTCGGCTACACCAATGCCGCGGATCCCGGTGAGGGCGAGGGTGAAGGCGAAGGCGCCGTCTTCTGCGATGTCGCGAGCGTGAACATCACCGCGCCCGTGGCCAACATCAATCTGGGCCCGGGCGTGACCAACACCGTCGTCAACTTCACATCGGACGTGTTTGTCTTTGACATCCCCGGTTGTCTGGACGGCACGGTCCGCGTCACCTACAAGAACGGCGGCACGACGCTCGGCAGTTCGACGAACCCCCTCAACGGTTTCCTGGTCGCCGCCAACCTCGCCACGGGCAACTACACCATCGTGGCCACGGCGGAGCTGCTGGATACCGGCACAACGGTGACGGACCAGCAGTCCTTCAGCATTGTCTCGGGCCAGGCGAATCCGGAGATTCAGGTCAGCCCGAGCCCGGCCAGTGGCTTCAATTTCGGCGAAGTGAGCGAGGCCGCCGTGCGCGACCAGAGCTTCGTCGTGGAGAACGTGGGCGGCGGTACCTTGACCGGTCAGGCAAGCGTTGCAGGCGGCGGCTATGCCATCGTCGGCAACGGCAGCTACAACCTCGGCAGCGGTCAGACTGCAACGATTATCGTGCGCTTCGTGCCGACCGGTCCCGGGAGTTTCCAGGGCGTGCTGAGCTTCAGCGGGGATCCCAATGGCGCGCTCCAGATCGCGTTGTCCGGCACCGGCCTGAAGACGGGTTTCTTTGGCTGTGGGGTGGACACGGCGGGCGCGGATGCGGGCGCAAGCAGGGGCGACGGCATCGCCGTGGCGCTGATGGCCGCCTTCATCCTGCTCGCGGCGATTCCGATGCGCCGACGCACGTTGCAGTAGACTAGACACGGATTCGCTGAAGAAGCCGGGGCTTGACCCCGGCTTCTTTTTTGGGCAGGCTAGGCCCCAACCGGGGATTCCCCGTCAGGAGTCGCTGTATGCGCCGCACCTTCTTCGCCCTACTGATCCTGTTGCTGCTGCCGGCCACGGCCGGTGCGGCGGGCCTTCCCTACGCGCGCACGATGGACCACGTCTTTCTCACCAAGGACGGTGTCGACTTCCACATGGACATTTTCGTCCCCAACGGCGAGAACCGGAAGGCGGTCTGGAAACCCGGCGACACGGGTCAGGGCCTGGCCATTGTGGATATTGGCAGCGGCGGTTGGAGCGCCGACCGGGGCAAACTGAACGACCACGAGACCGCGCAGGTCTATAACATCCTCTGCGCGCGCGGGTACACGGTCTTCGCCGTGCTGCCGGGATCGCGGCCGGACTATACGGCGCTCGAAATGGTGGACCATGTCGAGTACGCGATTCGCTGGGTCAAGGCACATGCGGAAGACTACGGCATTGATCCGGACCGCATCGGCTTAACAGGGGCTTCGGCCGGCGGCCACCTCGCCTGTCTCACCGCGGCGAGGATGGATTCGGGCGATCCGGATGCGGCGGATCCCGTGCTCCGGGAGAGCAGCACGGTGCAGGCCGTGGGCATTTTTTTTCCGCCGACGGACTTCCTGAACTGGGAGGGCAAGGACTTCGCCGGGGTACGCCAACTGATCGGCGACATCCTGATCGCGGGCGGCGCGGAAGGGCATTCGGAGGATGCGCTGCGCGCGGCGGCGAAGGCCGCCTCCCCCATCTACAACATCAAACCCAACATGCCGCCCTTCATGATCTACCACGGCGACGCGGATCCGATCGTGCCGTTGCAGCAATCGGTGACCTATGTCGAGGCGATGAAAGCCGCGGGCAACGAGATCGCGCTGGAGATCAAGCCGGGCGGTGCCCACCCCTGGATTGACATCCCCTTCGAAGTGATCAAGCTGACCGACTGGTTCGACGCGAAGCTCGCGAATTAACTACGCGGCACCGGGCAGGTTGCGGGCCAGTAGCGAGACCTCGGCGTAGGGTGACACCGTGCCATCGAGCAACGGCGATTCCATGCCCTTCAGGTAACGGTCGAAAAAGGCCACGACGTAGTCGTTCATGATCGCGATCATGGTGTCGCCGTCGATTGTCCCAATCACCCCCATCTGCCGGCCGAAGACCGGCGCCATGATGGATAGGTCCGTGAAATTCACGTGCTTCGCCCCCGACACGAGCACCCGGTAACTCGGCGCGCTTGCACGCTGGTGCGATACCGCATTGGGCATCTCGGAGTCGGCAACCTGCAGGTGCATGAAGGGCATCGTGTGTGACGCGTGGAAGGCACTGCCCGCGATGGGTCCATCGAGGTTCAGGCCGGCCTTCACCTGCGGATTCCGATAGCAGTACTCGTTGGACACGGTTCCGCCGAAGGACATGCCGAACACGCCGAGCGCGTTCAGGTCCATCCGCCCCGCGAAGCGGCCGGGACGCTGCCCCGACTGCATGCGCGCCAGTTCCGCGATGATCGTATCGAGATCGTCCGCCCAAAGTTTCAGGCTGTCGGCGACCGTCGGCATCGCGCGCAGGCCCGTGTCCATGAGGCGGGCCTGTTGCGTGTCGTCAGACGCGCGCAGGTAGGCGCCGAAAAGATCGTCTTGCATGCGTACGGTCTGGACTTCACAGGCAAAGGCGTCCTTGCGATCAACATCGAACTTCACAACGCGGCCATCGTCGTGGGCAACGGCCAGTGTCTCGTAGGTATGGCCCACACTGGCGACGATATAGCCGTGGCTCGCCAGCGCTTCCATCAACGCGGTGTTCTGGGTCACGGTGCCTGCGAGGTAGCCGTGGGAGAAAACGAGCACGGGCCACGCCGCCTGTGCGGTCGACACCGGCACGTCCTGCCAGGCATGGCTGCGGACGAGGGCCAGATGATCGAACCAGAAGGTGGGCAGGTCGGCATGTTCGGCAAGCACGCGCCCGACGATGTGCGCGTTCGGATCGTAGACCGCGCGCGTGGCGTCCGGCGTGGGATCCGCCGGGTACCAGATCTTCACGAGCAACTCGCGGTAGTCGTTGGGTTCGGACGTGATGTACTCCGGCCGATCCGGGTCCACCACGCTGAGGGTCGTGGTGCCGATGGCGTGTGGGCCGGTCGGCGTGGGCAGTTCGAAGACCGGCAGAATCACGGGCATCGCCGCGGAGGGCAACAGCAGGAGGGCCACCACGGCAAGGCCAAGGATACCCGCGGCCTTGCGCAACCGTGTGCGCTGGGCCCGGGTGCGCCCACGCATCGCGAAGAAGGCGACGATCACCGTGGGTGCGGCGAGACTGATCAACGGCATCATCTGCCAGCGGTAGCCCTCGAGGGTGAGGTGCAGGGTCACCGCTGCCAGCAGCGCACCCGGCAGGTACACCCAGAATCGCGGCCGCAGCCGCGCAGGGACGGCCAGCCCGGCCAACACGCCGGCAAGAAGGATCAGAATGAGAATTTCGAAGGGACGCACCGTGCTGCTGGCTCCTGGGTATCGCTCGGGCGGGATTGCGCGATGGCGTGGCGGGCGAGCGAGTTTGCGCTAAGACCTACCGACGGATCGCAGCGGTGTTACACAGGGGGAACAAGGTGACGGAGCCGTCGCAATAGTGCGCGGAAACACGACAGCAGTGTCGGGTCGCGTTAACCTAGAAGGCGACTTCGGTGGGCTCGCCGTTCTCGAGCAGGAGGATCACGTCGCGTCCGGAGGCGGCATGCTTCGAGATACTCAGGATCCGGTGCACGGGATCGGAGACGTTGGTCTCCGCGTAAAAGGCGGCGGCATCTTCGTTGTCGAAGATCTCGACATTGATGTTGTCGTACGCCGCATAGTCTTCGCGCAGCTTCCGGCCCAGCGCCTCCACGTCAACCTTACGGCTGCCGGGTGGCACGGCACCCACGAGACCCGCGAGGGATGGCACGTCGCCGGGCAACGCGGCCGCGGCTTCTGGACTGCGGCCCCATTCGTTGATCACGAGGAACGGCAACTCGCGCGGCGCATCCACTTCGGCCCCCGCCGCGTAGGCCATGATCTCGCCTTCGCCGAAGTCTTCCTGCAGCACGTCGTTGATCAGATCCGCGCCGGGCCGCGGCACGCCGCTGAGGCCGGCATCGGCCCGTTGGTACATTCGCCGCACCTCGCCGCGCAGTTGGTCGTTCTCGGTTTCGAGGTCGGCCATGACCTGCGTTACGAGCAGGTCGAGCGTGTCCTGAAGTTGCCTGAGCTCCACGCGCAGCGCGGTGACTTCCGCGCGCAGCGCCGCCAGTTCGGTCGAAGCCGCACCCTGCTCGGCCACCGCCGCCTCGAGCTCGGGCATCTCCACGGTGACCGCCATCTCGACCGGCGGCGCTTCGGGCAGATCTTCCGCCTCGACAACTTCCTGGCCCGTGGCCTGCAGGGCGAGGACCAGGACCGTGGTCGCGGTGATCAGTGACTGTTGCATGGAGCGTTTCATGGCGGATGAATTCTATCCCGGTTGGCGGAGAAGCGGCAATGGCCTGAAGAACTAACGCACGGAATCGGCCGGGGTCTGACACGCCGGCGGGATTAGGCGATGATGCGCACTTCTTCTTCGAGTTCGACGCCGTGGGTATCGCGCACGGTGTCCTTGGCGAGGCGGATGAGGTGCAGGATGTCTTTGAAACTCGCGTCGTCGTCGTTCATGATGAAGTTGGCGTGCATCGGGGAGATGATCGCCCCGCCCTGTCGCGTGCCTTTCAGGCCACAGGACTCGATCAGTTTGCCCGCATGGTTGCCTTCGGGATTCTTGAAGACGCTTCCGCAGCAATGGCCCTGCGGCTGTTTCTCAATCCGGCGGCGCTTGTAGTGATCGTAGATGTCCTGTTGGGATCGATCGGATGCCACAAAGCGGAAGGTGCCCCCGAGGATCACGTCGCCCGGCGTGCAGAAGTTCTGGCCGCGATAGGTATAGCGGTCCGCGTCCATCGGGATGGTGCGCAAACCCGCCACCCCGACCACGTCGACGGAATCCATGAACATGCAGGTGGATCCGTTCACGGTGCCGGCGTTCATATAGATCGCGCCGCCTACCGATCCCGGGATACCGGTCAGTCCGCCCACGCCTTCGTAGTTGTGCTTGAGCATGATCTCACGCACGAGCCAGTCGAGGTCGTGACCGCTGCCCACGTAGTAGCGGTCGTCGCCGAGATCTTCGTGGCGCTTCAACTCGGTCGTGAACAACACGATGCCCGGGAAGCCGGCATCGGCGATCAGGACATT
>JAUIKJ010000425.1 GCA_030430835.1 Candidatus Hydrogenedentota bacterium | reverse complement strand
ATTCCGGATCGCCGGTGGCCTGCCACTTCTCGATCAGTTGGCTGATGCGGTTGTCGTAGGCTGGCGTGTAGTGATCCAGCAGACAGAAGATTTCCGCGCGAATGCGCGCAATCTCGTCGGCACGAGCGCTGGTCGGGTCCTGCCCGAAGCGCTTTCGTTCCTGTTCGGTGATCGTCCACAGATGGACGTGACCGACGGTACTGGTCGCGGCATCGCTGGCGGGCGCCGGTGCGCCTTCCCGGGATTTCGCCACGGCCCTGGACGTCTTGCCCACTTTGTTCATACCCATCTCCCCCTGCGCCCACGTACTTCCCCGACTTCCCATCATGCGCTATTTGCCGCGATTCGTCAACCCCTTAGTAGGGAAGATACCCTGGGGCGGAGTCAGGTGTTGTCGCGCAAGGTTTCCCCGAGCGCCTCGACGCGCTTGCTCCAAATGTCCCATTCCGCCTGCAGGCGGCGGGTCCAGCCATCCCATTCGGAGTGGTCGAGATCGAAGGCCCGTTTACCCCGGGCCACCGCATCCGCGTAAAGCGTTTCGAGCCGGTCGGATGTGGCGGTGGTGGAGAAGGCCTCTACCGTTTTCGGCAGGCGATCGCGCAGGGTGCTGCCCGCGCCGATACACCAGCCGACGGCGTCGGCGAAGGCGGCCGCATCTTCGGTGTCGAGGAGGCGGCCGTTCACCCCGTCCTGAACCACGTCTTCGACACCGGGTGCCGTGATGGCCACCACCGGTGCGCCCGCGGCCAGGGCTTCGGCCACGACGATCCCCTGGGTTTCGCTCTGGGACGCGAAGCCAAAGACGTCCATGGCGTGGTAGGCGTTGTAGAGGTCGTTGCCGCTGAGGGTGCCGGTGAAGACCACACGGTCCGCCAGGTGCGCCGCTGCAAAGATGGCTTCCATCTCGTCCCGGGAAGGGCCGTCGCCGACGATGAGGGTGCGGGAATTCGCGCGGTCTTGCATCGCGTCGACGAGGGCGTGCGCGAGAAACGCGAGGTTCTTCTCCGGCGCCAGGCGGCCCACATGTCCGAGAACAATGTCGTCCGGAGAGAAGCCGTAGCCTTCCCGTGTGGCAGCCCGATCGCCTTGCTGATACTTCTCCAAATCGATGCCGGTCGGGATCACATGCACCGGTGAGGTCACGCCGCCATCAAGCAATTCCCGTTCGACTGAGGTGCTGGGGGCGATGACGGCGTCGCAGAGGTTGGCGTGTTGCACGCAGAGGTTGTCGACGAACTCCGCCAGCCATTCCATTTCCCCGGCGATGTAGTGGAGGTAGTGGCCATAGTGCGTGTGGTGCGTCGTCACGATGGGGAGGCCCAGGCGTCCCGCGAAGCGAAGCGCGGTGTCGCCGAGGAAGAAGGGGTGGTGCGCGTGAATGATGTCCGGCGCGAATTCCTCCACGCGCGCCGGGAGCTCGAGACTGAGCGGCAGCGGGACGGAGAAGGCGGAGTCGTTGAAGTTCTTCAGCGCGGCGACCCGGAGCACCTGATCCTCGTCCGGCGCGTCGCCGTCGTCGAACGCGGGTGCGACGATCAGTACCTCGTGTCCCCGTGCGCGGAGTTCCGTGGCGAACTGGTAAATCGATATCGACACGCCGCCGACCATGGGCAGGTAGGTGTTGGTAAACATCGCAATGCGCAAGGGGAGACCTCCGTAATACTCAGTCCCGGCTTCATTGCGCACGATGGTAGCGGATTGGCCGCGTCAAACGACAGAGCGTGGTGACACGCTGCTTCACGGACCCGAGGGTCGGGCTCCTAATTATTCCCCGTGAATCCGACGAAGCTCTGCTTGCCGTTGGAGCGGAAGTAGTTCACGAAGCTGGCGAGGCCGTGGGCCTTCGCCTTGATGTCGGCGACGGAACTGATGTTGCGCAGCATGCGCCACATCTGTTCGGGGCGGAGGTAGAACTCGCGGAGCCCCTTGTCGACGAGTTCGTTGATCTCGTCCTTGTTGAGGGTGGGGAGGTTGATGGTGGCGGCCTGCTCGTAGTCGTCGGTGACCCAGTCGCGCCAGTTCTTGGGAATGAGCGCGCCGTTTTCTTCGGCCCACTTGTAGTAGCTGGTACCGGGATAGGCGACGACGCCGGTGAACTGGGCGGTGTCGATCTTGAGTTCCTTCGACATCTGGATGGTTTTCATCGCGGTGTCGCGGGTTTCTTCCGGGCCGCCGATCATGAAGCAGCCGTGGATGCGCAGCTTGGCCTGGGCGGCGTTCTCGGCGAAGGTATACATCTGGT
>JAUIKJ010000424.1 GCA_030430835.1 Candidatus Hydrogenedentota bacterium | reverse complement strand
TTCGTTGCTACCCAACGGCAATACAAAGGCCTACATCCCCCTAAGTCCGCCTTCGAAGGGGGACGTTGAGGGTCTCGTCCGTTTGCGCCAGATCAATGCGGAGCGCGACGACGTTCCCAGGCGGATGGGAAAGGCGCACCGCGTCTTTCTCGGTCACGATGACCACCCCGTCCCCCGGCAGCGCCTCCGCCGGGATCGACGCGTGATCCGGGAAGGCCCGGGTATCCGCCAGGGGCACGAAGCGGGATACGGTCTCGAAGAACTGTTCATGGTGGGCGATGGCGCACAGGGCGGTGACGCGCTGGTTGCGGAGTTCATCGGGGGTCACTTCCGCGCCATCGCAGACGCGCCAGAATCCGGCGGGCTGGTGGATGGTCCGGCGGATCGCTACGTTCGGGACGTAGCGCCGGATCGCGGTCTCCGCACGGTCGGCGGCTTCCACATCATCGCAGTGTGTGAGGATGACGCTGGTCGCGCGGGCCAGCGCTTCCGGCGCTTCGCGCAGGATACCGCGCGGGACCAGGTGCCCGTTGCCGATGGGGTTCAGGGCATCCACCACGGCGATATTCTCGTCGCGTGCAAGCGCGACGGCCTGGAAGCCATCGTCCAGGATCAGCGTGTCGCAACCGGCGGCGATGGCGACGCGGGCACCCGCGACGCGGTCGGCGGATTTTACGATGGTCACTTCGGGTACGCGCATGCGGATGAGCGCCGCTTCGTCACCGGCCTTCTCGTAGAGGTCTGGGATCGTATCGTCGGGCCGCACGACGAAGGGCTCAGGTACGGACGCGCTGCCGTAGCCGCGCGTGATGACCGCAACGCGGCGGCCCTCCCCCACGTCCTTTTCCGCGCGCTCGATGACGGCGGGGGTCTTGCCGGTACCGCCTGCGGTGATGTTGCCGAAGCTGATGACGCGTGCGGCCACCTTCACCGGCGTCTGCCGCAGCCGCCACGCCATACCCGCGCGTTGCACCACGGTCGCCGCGCGGAGCACGGCCGCCACGGGCGCGGGGATGGGTTCATCCTTGCGGATGCGTTCACGGAGATCGTCGAGCATCGGCACGGTCCTAGCGCGGTGCGAAGCGTTTGCCGCTCAGTTGCTGCACAACACCCTTCAGTTCAAGGATCGTGAGTGTACTCAGGGCTTCGGACACGGGAATGCGGCAGGCCAGGGCAATCTCATCGACAAAGGATCCATCCGGCGACAGGGCGGCGAGGACATCCTTTTCCCCCTCCTTGAGGCCATTGGGCACGGGTACCGGGGAAGCGCCGCGTGCGGGTGGCGTGTCCTTGGCCTCCGCTTCCGGCAGACGCGGTTCCGCCGGGACAGCACCCGATACATCAATCTCGGCGAGAATGTCCTCCACCGACTCGACGAGTTTCGCGCCCTCGCGCAAGAGACTGTGCGGCCCGAGGGCGTTGCGGTCGCCTGCGCGCCCCGGCACGGCAAAGACCTCGCGGCCCTGCTCCGCCGCGTTGCGCGCGGTAATGAGCGAGCCGCTGCCGGGCGGCGCTTCGACCACGACCGTGCCCAGCGATAAGCCGCTGATGATCCGGTTGCGGTAGGGGAAGTGTCCGCGCGAGGGCTTGATGCCCATCGAAAAGGGCGAGAGCACCGCGCCGGATTGCGTGATGCGGTGCATCAGTTCTGCGTTCTCCGCGGGGTAGACCTGGTCCACGCCGCATCCCAGCACCGCAAGGGTGCGCCCGCCCGCTTCCAGCGCGCCCCGGTGCGCCGCCGCATCCACCCCCAGCGCCAGCCCGCTCACCACGGTGATACCGCGCGCGGCCAGTTCACCGCCGAGACGCTCCGCCATCCGCGCGCCATAAGCCGAGGGATTGCGCGTACCCACAATCGCGATGGCCGTGTTGTCCGCCTCGTGCAACGCGCCACGCGCAAAGAGCACCAGCGGCGGGTCATAAATTTCCGCGAGTTGCGGCGGATAGGCCGGGTCCTCCATCGTGAGCAGCGTCGCGTCATACTGCGCGAGCAGCCGGTCCTGCGCATCCACGTCCGATACCTCGCGATACTGCCGGATCCGCTGCGCCAGCTTCGGCCCCACCACCTCCTGCAGCGCCGCCTCCGACGCACCCAACACGTTTCGCGGCGTGGTAAACCGCGCCAGCAGCCGGATGAACATCGTCGTCCCCACACCCGGCACCAGGTGCAGCGCAAGCCATTCGCGTTGTTCCGTCGAGATCGGCATGCGGAAACTATAGCACAGTGATTTGGTGGGGCAAGTTTG
>JAUIKJ010000042.1 GCA_030430835.1 Candidatus Hydrogenedentota bacterium | reverse complement strand
CGGCTGCCGCAAAATCCGGCGGGAAGAAGAGGGTGCCCGGTTCCGCGACCCAAACGGCGATACCGCCCTGCTGCTGCGCATCCCGTATGACACTGCTCAGGAGGCTCAGTCCGGCGGAAGAAGGGCCGGAGCAGATCTCGACATAGCGCCCGGTGAGGGTGTCCAGCTGCCAGCGGGCTTGTGCGGTGGCGGCCTTGTTCTGTTGTAGTGTGCGCCCGGAAATAACCCCGGCGACCGAATCCAGTAGATCCAGACCCATGCTTCATACCTCATACTTTCGGCCATGCACGCGCGGTACGCGTTCAGGCAGGATTCAAAATACTGAATAAAATTTTAGCTGTCAAGGCGCTGGGTGGAAGCGCCCGAAACGCTTGCGTGCCGGGGAGATAGGGCGCGTCTTGCTCCATTTCCGGCGCTTCGCTACTATCGGGCAGCGGTGCTTCCAGCCATCCGCCGCGCTGTACCGTGACCATAAGTGGGGGGACCTTGGACGACGGCACACACCGAGAGCGATCAGAACACGAGGAGCAGTTGTTCGAAGCGCTTGCGTCGCGGCTGGGCCTGGTCTCGGATACCCTGCCGCCGGCCAGCGCGGGGCCGGAAGCGCCCGCGGCCCAATCGCTTCGGGCGCGTCTGCTGCAGTCGGGCACCTTGCGCCCCGGCGTAGTCAAGGCGCTGGATGCGCTGGTGGACGATCTCGCATCGCAGGAGGGCACCTCGACATCGCTTGCCGGCGCTGATCCGGCGGCGGCAAACAGCATGTGGGGCGTGGCGGCCAGCAGTGTGCGCGGCCCGGCCCCCGCGGAGACGGCCGTTGATTCCGGTCAGGGCGGCGAAGCACTGCCGGAGGAACAGACGGGCCGCTATACCGATCGGCGCGCCTACGCCAAGGGCGGCATGGGGGAGATCCTGATCGTGCGCGATCAGGCACTTGCGCGCGACGTGGCGTGGAAACAGCTCCCGGACGATCTGAAGGAGTTTGCCGCGCTGATGGAGACCCGTGCGGACCCCTCCGCGGCCTCCTTGCGTAACCGTTTTCTGCAGGAGGCACGCATCGCGGGGCAGTTGGAGCACCCATCGATTGTGCCCGTGTATGAGTTGGGCAAGCGGGCCAATGGCGAACCCTATTACACGATGAAGTTTGTCCGCGGGATGACCCTCTCGGAGGCGGTGCGGAACGCGAAGAACCTGGAAGCGCGGCTGCAGCTGCTGCCGCACTTTGTCGACTTGTGCAACGCGATTGCGTACGCGCATAGCCGCGGGGTGATCCACCGGGACATCAAGCCGGCGAATGTCATGGTGGGCGACTTCGGCGAGACCGTGGTGCTGGACTGGGGCCTGGCGAAGGTGGCGGGGGAGCGGGAGGAAGACTTCGCCGAGCGCTCGCTTTCCTTGCGCGCAGGGCTGGCAAAGGACGAGAAGGATTCATCGCGCACGGCCTATGGCGAGGCACTGGGGACCCCCGCGTATATGTCTCCGGAACAGGCCGCGGGCGAACTGTCGGCGATCGATAAGCGGTCCGATGTCTATTCACTCGGCGCGGTGCTGTACGTATTGCTGACGGGCCGGCCGCCCTTTTCCGGGATGAACGCGAAGAGCGTGGTGCGGCAGGTGTTGGCCTACGAGCCGGTGCGCATTCATACCTTGTGTCCGCAGGCCCCGCCGGAACTGGTCGCGATTTGTGAAGCGGCGATGCGCCGGAACAAGGACGCGCGCTACGATTCGGCCAAAGAAGTGGCGGACGAAGTAACGCGGTTTCAGGCGGGCGCCTTCGTGAATGCGCACACCTACTCCCCGCTGGAGCGCCTGTCCCGCTTGTTTCAGACCTATCGCACGCCACTGATGACGGGGCTCGTCGCTTTGTTGGTGCTTATGGTGGCGTCCTTTGGCTACACGATCCAGTTGTCGTTGGCGAACCTGATGCTCGAAGAATCACGGGATGTGGAGATGGCGCAGCGCAAGGCGCTGGAGTCGGCGCAGCGCGATGAGCGGGAAGTGCGCGCGGCCGCCGAGGAAGCGACCCATGCGCTGACACGCACGGCCTACGCCTCGAGCATTCAGTTGTCACAGGTCAACCTGAATGCGCTGCACGCGGGGCCCGCGCGGGCGCGGCTCTTTGACACCGTGAGCGATCTGCGCGGTTGGGAATGGGGCCACCTGTACCAGGCGCTGGACGAGTCGGTCCTCACGATTGCCGGGCACGCGGACGCGGTGAACTTCGCCGTGTCCAGTCATGACGAAACCCGGGTGGTGACGGCCTCCGTCGATGCAACGGCGAAGATTTGGGATGCGGGTGACGGCAAGGAACTGCTGACGCTGCGCGGGCACGGAGACAAGGTGTTTGTGGCGCGTTTCACGCGGGACGACCGGCGGGTTGTAACGGCATCGCGTGACGGGACGGCGATGGTTTGGGATGCGCGCAGCGGCACGGAACTGCTGCGTTTCGACCGGCATACCGATCTGGTGTCCTCGCTCGACATTGATCACGAAGGCCAGCGCGCGGTGACCGGTTCGCGGGACCGGCGCGTCTATGTATGGGATCTCGACACCGGCCAGGTTATCCACGAATATCGGGGGCACGGGAGCTATGTTCGCGACGTGGCCTTCATCGCCGGTGGCCGTCAGGTCGTATCGCGCTGCAACGATGCGATTCGTATCTGGGACACGGAGACGGGGGAGGAACGACTAGGGATAGTCGACGAGCACATCTCCGCGATCGCGCTGAGCCCGGATGGCACCCGTATGGCCACCATTCGCGGCAGCGATGATCGCATTGAGATCCGGAGCTTAGCCACGGGCGCGGTGCTGGAGACCTTGCCGCGCCGTATCGGCGCCGCCAACCGGATCGCCTTCAGCCCGGACGGGCAGCAGTTGGCCATCGGCTCGAAGAACCACATCATCCGGATCTGGGATCTTGCGGCAGCAGCCGATGTGCTGGCCTTGGTGGGACACGCCGGGCGGATCCAGTCGGTGCACTTCAGCCGGAACGGCCGGGAACTGATCAGTGCTTCCGACGACCGGACAGTGAAGCGTTGGGATCTTGAGGCCTCACGCGCGCAGGTCTACACGCTGCCCCCAGACCAGCGCATCCTGGACGTGGCACACGGTGACAGCCGTCAGATCCTTGTGCAGGATCAGGATGAGCGGGCGCAGGTGTTGGACCCGGCTACGGGAACGATGCTGCCGATTGGGCCGGCGGACACGGCGATTGTATCCGGGAGCTTTTCCGCCAATGGCCGGCTGGCCGGCCTGATCAGCGCGGCGGGCGCCGCGATCGTGTGGGACATTCCGTCGGGTCGCGCGTTGCACACGCTGCCCCGAAAGTCCGGGTTGAGCGATTTGGTGTTCAGCGACGACGGAACGCGTGCGCTGACAATTGTGCGCAACCGCGTGGACCTCTGGGATCTGGAATCGGGTGTGCACCTGCTGGAGATCAAGGGACACAGCAGCGACTTGAACCGTGCGCGCTTCAGTCCGGGGGGCGACTATGTGGTCACGGCATCGAAGGACCGGCGTGCGAAGGTCTGGGATGCCGGATCGGGCGAACTGTTACTGCGGCTCCCCCGGCACGATGCGAACGTAAACGATGCGACATTCAGTGCAGATGGCCTGCGCGTTGCAACCGCGGCGGAGAACCTGGCGTTCCTTTGGGATCGTTCGAGCGGGGAGATGATGCACCGTTTCGATGGTCATCTGGATCGTATCTACCGCGTATCCTTCAATCCCGAGGGCGACCGCGTCATCACCGCGTCGCAAGACGGGTTTGCCAAGATCTGGGACGCGGTCTCGGGCCGGGAGCTGCTCTCCCTGAAGCTCCCCCCTTCGGGGATGAAGAACGCTTGGTATGCGGACGACGGCAGGCGCGTTGTGGCGCATACCGACACCAGCGTGCGCCATTGGCACAGTGCGCCGTGGCGGCGTTCGGACTGGCTGGACGATGCCCCGCGGCAGATCCTGCGGCGGCTGGCTGCCCGCAATGCGCGGGCGATTGAGCGGATCGACTTCCCGCCAGGCACGGCGGAGACGGCGGCGATGAAGTTGGCGATCGCGGAGTTGGGCGCGGCGTGGCGCGCGTGGTTGCCGGACGATTCCGGCAGCATCCGGGAACTGCCGGGCGAAGGGATACTGGTCGTGCGGGCATCGGCGCTTGCCGGTATTCCGGAATTGCGGCTGACGGACGGGGACCTGATCACGGCCGTGGACCGGGTTCCGGTTTTTACCGTCTATGCCGCGGGGACCCGATTGGCAGCGGCGGCGGCGCAGTTGCAGTCGGATCAGGCAAGCCGGGAGATTACGGTGGAGGTTTACAACCGCTTTTCGGCACGGCAACTGCACTTGTCCTTTCCGCGGCTTGTGGAGGAATCGATCGAAATCCACCGTGGGATGATGCAGGTTTATCTGGGCGTGGCCAGGACCATGCTTGCGAACATCGGGCTGGACCGGGAAGACGGCGCGTTTGAAGATGGTGAGCCGGATCAGGTGATACGCCTCGCGGAGTTGTCCACGCCTTTTGGTCTGGAGACCCGCGACGAAGTCATTTCGGTGAACGACATCCGTATCCAGAATATCCAGCACCTCGTGGCGACGACCAGTGAACTGGTGGACCAGGCGGAGCAAGGGGCATTGTCAGCGATCGCGATTGTCGTCCGGCGCCCATCCACAAACGAGTATATCCGGAAGACCATCCAGATGACGGATTGAGCGGCAGGTGCGATGGACTCATTGGAGTACGATGGGCATGCCGCACATCGTGGCGAGATCGGGTCCGATGCAGGCTTCGACATGGGCGCGCAATTGCTCGGCGTTGTGGAGTATTTCCGGCGCGGCCGCGATTTGGATTACGACCACCGTGGAGAACCAGGGAGAGATGCCGTCAACCAGTCCGCCGGGATAGCCGCCGGTCAAGTCCCGATAGAGCATGTCGAAGGCGCTGCGATCCGCAGCCTCGCCGTTGCGCACCCGAAGCGCGCTGAGCTGGTCGTCCTGATTCGGCGGAATGATGGCGCGCAGTCCGCCCTTTTCGATCAGATCCTGTACAGATGTCGCATCCCCAAGGACGGAGAAGTCCACGGCCCTGATGTCCGACTCTGACTTGACCAGGGACTGGATAAAGCCCTTCGCGAAGGCCGATCGCAATTGGGCCTCACTACCCACGACCACCACACCGCCGGCGGGGCCGAGCGGGTTGCGCACACCCATACGGATGTTTGCCGCGGCGAGGACCGCGGTACCGATAGCCCGGTTCTGGGTACTGAAGTGATCGGTCAGACTGGCGCGCATCCGTTGCATCCAGTCCTGGGCGGATTTGCTGATGCTGATGCCGACCTTCTCTTCCACAACCCGCATGACGTCATAGGCGCCGACCTTGTCCGTGAGCCGTTCCATGCTGGCCTGGTCGAGCATGTCGGGGTAGCTTTCCTTGGCCTGCATCTTGCCCTTGTAACGTTCGCAGGCCTGATCGAGGATCGATTCCGCCTGTTCGGTCCAGCGGGACTTTGGCATCAGCTCGCGGGTTAGCGTGGCCGCGGCGCCGATGGCCGTCGGGGCGATGCTGACCGCGTGCCCCTCGGCGATGGCCGTGTGGCATCGTATCAGGTGGGCAAGCACATCGCGGGCGCATCCGGCGCCGCTGTCGACAACGTTGATATGGTCGCGCCAATTGGGGTTGCCGCGCAGGCCCATCAGCATCTTGTCGGACGAGAGCCCGGCGATACAGGGAATCTCCTGGTTCCGGATGGCACCGGCAATCACGGAGCAGGCGTAGTTGAAGTTGCCCTTGTCGGAGCCGGGCTCGAGGTAGGGGTCCAGATGGTCCAAATAGACGATGACCTCGGGGTTCTTGCGGAGGAAATGATAGAAGTCGTCGATATCCTGTTGGCGCCCCTCGCGTTCCTGGTGAAATTCGGCGAGATTGATTTCCACGATGCCGAAGGCGAGGTTTGGGTCTTCGCTGGCGATACGCATGCGCAGCTTTGCGATCTCGTAGATGAAGGTGCGCCGTGCCTCGGGCGTCAGGCCGGCCAACACCACGGCCCGCAGCGGCGTCTTGAGCGCCTGCCGCACCACGTCGGTATGCGTGTCCTTCAACTCCGTGGGGGTATTGCCCAGGCGCTGCTCGTTCGCCTCGGCGATCAGGTCGCGCACGAACCAGGAAAAACTGGCCATGATCTCTTCTCCACTCCGCGAGACTCGAATTCTGGTATGCCGCTGTCGTCCTAGGTTATACGTGGGGTGCTTGGGGAACGCAAGCGCATGCGGCGGCTTTCCGGAAGCGAAGGGCAAGCATCAGGACAGCAACCGTTCTACTTCGGCGCGGCGGCCGAGCGCTTCGGCCGCATCCCGCAGATTCTCACAGGCGGCGGCCATACCACGGTCGCGTTCTACCGCGGCCTTGAAACAGTCGAAGGCGCGATCCTGCTCTCCGAGCTGCCAGAGGACCACGCCGAGGTCGTTGTAGTTCAGGGCAAAGGCCGGGGCAAGCTGGATGCCTTCTTCGAGGGCACGTAGCGCGTCGTCGAGCCGGTCGCCCTGCAGGGCCTGCTGCGCTTCCCGGTTTCGTTGCCGGGCCTGTTGCACGGCGTCGTTGCGTTCCTCAGGCTTCGCGGCGTTCTTCGCCATGAACAGCTGTTCGTTCTTCGCGATCTGGGCGTCCCATTTTTCTCCGGTGATTCCCATGTCGACGAAGGTTCGGCTGCCATAGTGGAAGACAAAGCAGTCCTCGGCGATACACAGGCGCCACCCGGCCCGCATGGCGCGCAGACAATAGTCGTCGTCCTCGAAGTTGCCGATGCCGAAGGCCTCGTCAAAGTGCCCAACCTGCGCCACGGTGGCGTCGCGGATCAGGAGACAGAAGCCGACGAGGCGGGCGACGTCGACCCGGCGTCCGGCATGCGTGCGCTGGCGCTCGTGGAAATAGGCGTCGATGTCGCTCAGGGCGGTAAAGTGGAGATCGGCGATCTCCTGCGGTCCCGAGACACAATTGCTCATGGGACCGACCAGCCCGATTCGGTCGTCCGATTCCAGGGCGTGAACCATCGCATCGAGCCAGCCGGCAGGCACGAGGGTGTCGCTGTTGAGCAGCAGCACGTGGCCTTCGGCCTCGCGCATACCGAGGTTGACGCCGCCCGCGAAGCCCTTGTTCTCACCCGCGTGGATCACGGTTGCGCCCTGGACCGAGTCGAAATATTCGCCGACACCATCGGTGGATCCATTGTCGACGAGGATCAGGCGGTAGGGATAGCGCGTGTTGAGAATGATCGACTTCACGCACTGTTCGCAGTACTGGAGTTGATTGAAGGCCGGGATGACAATCGATACCACGGTGGGATCCGTCATGCTAGCGGTCATCTCCCAATCGCTCCCCCGGGGCAGGCCGCGCCCAGGGGGCGGGGAAAATCCAGGGAAAGGGCCGGCGCATGAAGGCGACCCGCAGGGTGAGTGTTCCCTGGCCGGTGGCCACCTTTACGATCGGTTTGTTTCGGACCACGGTGCCGGGCGCTTCGTCGATCGGGGTGGGGTCGAAGTCGCTTCGGGCCACGGTAATGATGCGGTCCTTCCAGCGAAACCGGGGCATGGGCGAGGGCGCCATGGCCCGGACCAGTTGATCAATCTCGGCGGCCGGCGCGCGCCAGTCGATCCAGGAATCGTCCTCGGTGGGTTTCGGATCGTAGCTGGCCTGCGCAGGATCCTGCGGCGTGCCCTGAAGGCCCTCGGCCGCGATGCGGTCCATGACCTCGACCACCCGCGCCGCCGCCGTATCGCAGGCGAGGTTGTAGGCGTCGTACATCGTGTCCTTGGGTCCAATGGGGAAGGGGGTCTGATCCAGGATGTCGCCGGTGTCGATGCCTTCCTCCATCACGTGAAAGGTGACCCCGGACTCCGTTTCCCCGGCGCGCAACACAGCGCAAAAGGGATTCGGGCCGCGGTGCCGCGGTAGCAGCGACGAGTGCATGTTCACGCAACCGATCGCGGGGAGTTCAAGAATGGGTTTCTTCAGGATAATGGCGAAACCGCTGACCAGCAGGATATCCGGTTGCAGCTGCGCGAGCGGCGCGAGTTCCCCTGGCGTCATCTTGTCGATCCAGATCAAGGGAATGCCGCGGCGTGTGGCGAGTCCGAGAAAATTGTGTGGACCGGCGAAAAGGCCTGAAACGAAAGGGTCCAGCCGGCGGCGGAAGCCGCGCGTGCGGCGGCCATCGCAGACCAGGGCGACAATCTGGTGATTCGATTCCAGCAAGGGGGCGAGCACGCTGACCCCGAGCCGGCCGCTGCCGGCGACGGCGATACGCATCAGAAGGCCTTTCCAGAGTCGAGAAGGATGGTGACCGGCCCGTCGTTCACGAGGGACACGTCCATGTGTGCGCCGAAGCGGCCGGTCTCGACCTGGAGTCCCGCCGCGCGCAAGCGGGCCGCCGTGCGCTCGTAGAGCGGGATGGCCTGTTCCGGGCGCGCAGCACCGATGAAGGAAGGGCGGCGGCCCTTGCGACAATCGCCATGGAGCGTGAACTGTGATACCAGCAGCACCGCGCCGCCGATGTCTTCGATAGAGCGGTTAAACTTGCCGTCGTCGTCGTTGAAGATCCGGAGGCCGGCAATCTTCCCGACGATGTACTCCGCGTCCGATTCGGTGTCCTTCACATCGACCCCGAGAAGCACGAGCAGGCCCGCGCCGATCGCGCCGACGACTTCGTCGTCCACGCGCACGGACGCCTCACTGACCCGCTGTATGACTGCTCGCAATGATGGGACACTCCTTGCGCGGAGGATAGCAGGGGCAAGGCGGGGATTTCACCGCGCGGCCGTGACTGCATGTGTGGACGGGGCGTATACTACGCGCAGTACGTGGAATGATCCGATGGAATTGCCCCGCCTGGAAAGCGAAAAGCCGGCTCCCGCCGAAGCGCCGCCGAAGCCGCGAATTCATGGAGACCTCATGCATCTCTGTGGCCAGTTGTTGCACCGCGGCGCGCAGAGCATGATGGAACGGCGCGCGGCGATGTACCTCAAGGATCGCCTGCTCGATCACACGGGCCACGCGGAGATCGACGATTTTCATGCGGTCGAGAACCACCTTTATATCTTCGCGTCGTACTTCGGTGAATTCCTTGTGGTGGCCGTACTGGCGATCTGGTGGCCGGTGGTGGCGCTGGCCTACGCGGCAGGCGTGTTCGTCTGCTTCCTCGCCGAGTTTATGGGCTACCGCCTGCTCGTGCGCTTCATGCCGGAGTATGAATCCCAGAATGTGGTGGGGCGCTTCCTCGCGCTGAGCCCGCGCCGGCTGGTGGTGTTGCACGCCTATTACGACAGCGGCATGGCGAATCCACTGTTCAGACGCGATTTTCAGCGCTACCTGCGCCCGGGCCTGCTCGCCATGCTGGGCTGCATGGTGATCGCGATGGCGACCTGCGCGATCGAGACCACGGAGATCTGGACAAGCATCGAGCACCCCTGGGCGCCGCCGGTGCGTTGGGGGGCGACGGCCTTCCTCTTCGGCGGCGCGTTGCTGGTCTACTTCGCGTCCACGCAGGGCGAGGATATCCGCGGCGCGAACAACAACGCGTCGGGCGTGGCCGCGCTGTTGAATCTCGCGGGACGGATCGCGCACAAGCCCCTGACGAATACGGATGTGACGATCGCCTTTACGGGCAGCCACGAGGCGTGGATGAGCGGCACACGCCACCTGATGAAGGCGGGCCGGATGAGCAAGCTGGACACCTACCTGATCAGTGTGGAATCCGTGGGCGACGGGACGCCGCGCTACCTCACGGCGGAGGGCATGTTGCACAGGACTTTGGCTGATCCCCTGCTGGTGGCACTTGCCGAGGAGGTCGCGCCGAAGTACGGCGCGCAGCCGGCGGAATTCCGCGCCCTGCCCACGGCGTCGCACCTCCCGTTGAACCGGGGCTACAAGGCGATGACGATCATGGGGCTGGATGATGAGGGCCTCCCCGCGCGCTGGGGCAGTATCGAGGACAAGGTGACCGGCGTCGACGAGAAGCAGATCGAGGACGTGGCGGCCTTTATCGAGGCCATGCTGCGGAAGCTGGATACGCAGCGGGGGTGAGTAAGGAGCGGCAGGGTGTGGTGCGGAGTGCATGAGCTTGCTCATGCCTCGCGAAGCGAGACGCGCCTGAAGGGTTTCGTTCCTTTGTAATGGCATCGACGCACGGCTATCGCGTGCGCTGTTGTATAGCGCCGAAGCTGTTCGGAATGCGTGGCGCAACGGGATGCGCGGCTCGGGGCGCTGCGCCCCGAGGCATGAACAAGCTCATGCACTCCAACAGATGTGGCGAGATCCGAAGCTACGGCAATGGCGCGGCGATGACTTTCTTTTCGTCGCGGAGGATGCCGTGGAGCAAGTTGGATCCGCTGCGGTCGAAAGCAATGGCCTGACCGTCGATGGGGAAGGAGATCTTTTCGACGAGTTCCAGCGTCGATCCGGCCTTGGGCAGGGCGAGCACATACAATTGCGGGCCGTCGTGGCCGGTGCAGTAGAGGCGGCCGTCGGGTCCCCAGGCGCCGCCGGAACTGCTGTAGGGATGCGCCTCGGCGAGCATGGCCTTGGGCAACACCCACGCTTCCAGCGCGCGCCAGTCGTCGTCGAACTTCACGACGGTGGTGTGGCTGTGGTCTTTGTCCGGGTAGCCGCCGCGTTTATCGTAGTGCGCGAAGCAGCCCCACCAGAATCCGTCGTGGCGATCCATCCAGGTGAGGGATCCGTAGAGAATGCCGAAGCTGTGGGTGGCGATGTGGGTCAGGGTGGCGGTGTCCCAGATTTCGATGCTGCTCGTCATCGGGATGCCGGGGTAGTTTGAGTGCGCGCAGTAGAGTTTGCCCTCCCAGACCACGCCGCTGTTGAGGTGCGTCATCGGCGTATCGTCCGAGGCTTTCCAGATCGCGACACGTTCGCCGGTGAATTTGTCGTACTTCGCAATCGTCTGGTTGTCGATGGCGTAGACATGGGCCGTGTCGACGGCGACGCCTTGATGCGCCTCGGGCGCGGGGAATTCGCGGAGGGCCGGGGGTGCGGCGGCGGCCTGGGGGAGGAGCCAGAGGGCCGCACAGTAGAAAGCAGCGATGAACACGGTATACTTACGGTACTGCATATAATTACCTTGCTTCTGGATCGGTCATTCTGGAGAATGAAGCGTTGCGGCCTTGCTTAGCGGGAGATACCCAAGCATGATATCCACCAAAGTATACGAAAAAAGCGCCCCGCTCTTCGCACTCTGCGAGAAGTATGAGGTGCTGCGTCTTGATCTCTTCGGGTCCGCGACCTCAAGTGAAGCGCCGCGTGATCTGGATTTCCTGGTGTCGTTTGCTCCGATGTCGCCCGAAGACCACGCGGATGCCTATTTCGGCTTGCTTGCCGAACTTCAGGATCTCTTTGGGTGCGCCATTGATTTGGTCGAAGAGAGTGCGATTCGTAATCCGTATTTCAGGAAGGGCGTCGAAGAATCACGCGAGCGGCTTTATGCCGCATGAGGCACCCAAGTATATCTATGACATGCTGGATGCATGTGAGGCGATAACTTCCTTTACGGCCTCCTCCCATCTTAGTGATTATCTGGAGAGCGCATTGCTCCGATCTGCCGTGGAACGACAGTTTCAGATCATTGGAGAAGCGTTGTTTCAGCTTAGGGCGAACTTTCCTGAAGTGGCTCAGCGGATACCGGATCACCGGGACATCATAAACTTCCGTCATGTGATCGTGCATGGTTACGATCAGCTTGATGACGCCGTGGTCTGGGGCTTGGTGAAGCGGCGATTGCCCGCGTTGGAAACAGCACTAAGAAAACTTGCAGTGGAGACAAAATGAACTCTCGATTGGCACTGGTTGCAATAGTGCTTGCATCGGTAATGACTTTTTCCGCCCTGCCCGCCCACGCCTGTGCCATGTTCGCGTTCTCGCGGGATGGGCTGGTGTTCATGGGCAACAACGAGGACTACATCAAGGACGGGTACATGTGGTTCGTGCCGGGGCGGGACTCGGGGCGGAAGGCACGCTATGGCCGGGTGAACTTTGGTTTTGCGGATCGCTTTGCGCAGGGCGGTATGAACACGGCCGGGTTGTGCTTTGATGGCGCGGCGCTAGCAGAAGTGCCTTATGCGCCGGACCCGGAGAAGAAGG
>JAUIKJ010000041.1 GCA_030430835.1 Candidatus Hydrogenedentota bacterium | reverse complement strand
CAACTCGGATGGCTTCGGCTGCGAGTTCGGCACCGAGGACGGCTACAACCCGAACGACCCCGACACCGGCTGCACACCCCACACCAGCGACTACAACCCGCAGGACTGGGAAATCAGCCTGAGCGAACTGCTCCGCCTCATCCAGTTCTTCAACAGCGGCGGCTACTACTACTGCCCGCTGGATGCCACCGAGGATGGTTACTGTCCCGGCCTGCAGTAGCGAAGACGTAAGAGCGCATAGGCGGCTGCGGCAAATGCCGTAGCCGCCTTTTTCTTGATCAATGCGGCACGGAGCGCAGCCTCGTCATTCCCGCGGAGGCGGGAATCCAGTGCGCGAAGCGCCAAACAACCACGCTGCGCCATCCGGCGCAACCAACGTCACCGCGTATCACCGCACCAAGGCGCGCATCGCATGCATACGCGTGTACTCCACGATCGCTGGATTCCCGCCTCCGCGGGAATGACGGGGGTGCGAGGGCGTACCATGTCGTTTCCGCCGTTCCGTGTCATTTCGACCGTAGGGAGAAATCCAAGACCTCTCGCTAAAGACGCGGTGACATGGGAACACAAGACCTCTCCCTACGGTCGAGGTGACACAGGAGCGATTACTCAGCCTCGTCATTCCCGCGCAGGTGGGAATGACGAGGGTGCAGGGGTGTTCCGTGTCATTTCGACCGAAGGGAGAAATCTAAGACCTCTCCCTTCGGTCGAGGTGACACAGGGGAGATCACCCAGCCTCGCGGCACCTGCCCTTCACCGCACGGGCCCGCGCGGGCGGTTTGCCGAATCTTCTCTGCGGGGCTAGAATGCCGCTTTCATTGCCGATCCCGGGGAGAAGCCCATGTCCAGGAACCGTCTCGCCTGTCTTGCACTGCTGCTGCTTGCGCTGCCCGCTGCCGCGCAGCAATCCGCCGAGGAATCCCTCGCGTCGCTCAGCGTGGCCGAGGGCCTCGAGCTGACGCTCTTCGCCGCGGAGCCGATGCTGGTGAACCCCACCTGTATCGACGTGGACGCCGAGGGCCGGGTCTGGGTGGCGGAAGCGGCGAACTACCGGCTCTTCAATCAGGACATGGCCCGCCCCGAGGGCGACCGCATCGTCGTGCTGGAAGACACAGACGGCGACGGCAAGGCGGATGACGCCCGGACCTTCTATCAGGATCCCAGCCTGCAGGCGCCGCTGGGTATCGCGGTGCTGGGGGATCGCGTCTACGTCGCGCAGTCGCCGGATCTTTTCTATCTGCGCGATACCGATGGCGATGGCGTGGCCGACGAGAAGAAGGTCATCCTCACCGGCTTCGGCGGGGTGGACCACGACCACGCGATCCACGGGCTGGTCTATGGTCCCGACGGTTGGCTTTATTTCAGCGTGGGCGATCGCGGTCTCGACGTGACCGACAAGTCCGGCCACCGCGTCTTCGCGGGGAAGGACGCGCCCTACCGCGCGGCGACCGTGCTGCGCACGGACCTCGAGGGCAAACACCTCGAGCTGCTCGCCGAGAACATGCGCAACAACTACGAACCCGCGCTCGATTCCTTCGGCAATATCTTCATCTCCGACAACGACGACGACGGCAACGAGCAGACGCGGATCAACTACGTGATGGAAGGCGGCAGCTACGGCTACTGGCCACGCCGCAAGGGCGACCGCAAGCTCGACGAAGTCCACTGGAACACCGACCGCCCCGGCACCGTGCCCACCATGCTCAAGACCGGCTTCGGATCACCGACGGGCATGCTCTTCTACGAGGGCGACTTGTTGCCCGAGGCCTACCGGAACACGCTGATCCACGCGGATGCCGGTCCACGCGTGATCCGCTCCTATCGTCCCATCCCCGACGGCGCGGGCTTCAGCGCGGAGATGAAGATCCTCGTCGAGGGCAAAGACGACACCTGGTTCCGACCGAGCGACGTGTGTACCGCGCCGGATGGATCGGTGTTCATTTCGGACTGGTATGACCCAGGCGTGGGCGGACACCGGATGGGCGATGTGCTGCGCGGGCGGATCTACCGGCTTGCGCCGGTGGGAACGGCCTACGATGTGCCTAGGCTACACATGGGCGCGGAGGACAGCCATGTCGCAGCGGCGCTGCAATCCGCAAACCATGCCCTGCGCTACACCGGCGATCTCATCGCACGTTCGATGATCGAAAACGGTCAAGAGAAAACGATCAAATCGCTCTTCGCCAATGACAATGCAACCGCACGCGCACGCGGTGCCTGGATTCTGGCCACGGATCCAGCGATGCGCGCCGAGGTACTGAAGGCGCTTACCGACCGCAATGCAGTCTCGGATCGTATCCTGGCGATGCGCATTGTCGCGGAATACGAACCCACGAAACTTCTCGACTACGAATTTCAGGACGACTCCGACCCGCAGGTGCGCCGCCAACTCCTCCTCGAACTGACGCGCCGTCCCGAGGCGAATGGCCTGCGCACGAAGGTCGTGCCGCAACTCGCGCTGCAGTACGACGGCGAAGACCGCTTCTACCGCGAAGCCCTCGGCATTGGCGCGCGCGGGATCGAGTCCTATTGCTTCACGCAGGTCCTGCGCGAAGCGGGCGATACCTGGGACGCGCGGCTCGCCGGGCTGGCGATCCAGTGGCATCCGGCGGAGGCTTTCCCCGTGGCAGAGGCCGCGGCGCGGAACAACGCGCTCAGCGCCGATCTGCGCCAGCAGGCGATCAAGGCAATCGAAGTGCAGGGTACGGAAGCGGCCGGTGCGCTGCTGGTTGCCCTCCTCGACACTGGCCTGCCCGCCGAGGTGACGGAATACACCCTGCATCTGCTCGCGCGGGACGAGGGCGACGCCTGGCGCAAGACCATCCAGGACGACGCCTTCCAGGCCTGGCTCGACGCTGCACTGGATGACGCCGCCCTGCAGCCCGCCGCCTCCAGCTTCGCCGCCGAGACGCGGCAGGTCATCCTGCTGCCGCGGCTGCTGACGGCGGCGCTTGACGAGAGCGCCGAACTCCCCCCGCGGCGCGACGCGCTCAACGCCATCGCGCGCCTCGCACCGAACGCCATGAAGAGCAAGGCCGAGGAATCCGTCGCGGCACTGAAGCCCCTGCTCGCAAACGAGAACGCGCTCATTGGCACGCACGCCCTGAACGCCATCAGCGCCTTCCAGCACATGGACACGACGCCCGTGCTGCAGGAGATCGTCACCAACGCGGACTACTCCAAGCTCGTTCGCATCGACGCCGTGCAACAGCTCGGCGGGAACAAGTCCGGCGCGGTGTTGCTGATGAATCTGGTCGAACAGGACGAGCTCCCGGCGGACCTGCGCATCGAGGTGCAGGAACTCGCCCACGCCAGCGCCTTCGACGATGTGCGCATGATGGCGGAACAGTTGCTGCCGCGCGAAGTGACCAGCGAGGGCAACGCGCTGCCGCCGATGGCGGATCTCGTCGCGATGAGCGGCGATGCGGAAGCGGGCCGCACGATCTTCTTCAGCCCGGAAAAGGCCGAGTGCAGCCGCTGTCACCAGGTGAATGGCGAAGGCAAGGAAGTCGGCCCGGACCTCTCGAAGATCGGCGAGAAATACGGCCGCGAGGCCCTGCTCGAATCCATCCTGAACCCGAGCGCCGCCATCTCGCACGAGTACAAGGTCTACATCGTGAACAGCGCGAAAGAAGGCTTCCTCAGCGGCTTCATCCGCAGCGAAGACAAGGACGGCTTCGAACTGATGGATTCCGCGGGGCAGGTGCTCCGCATCGAGAACGACGACGTGAAACAGAAGGTCGAGAGTGCCGTGTCGCTCATGCCCACCGGCCTCGCCGCCGCCATGACCGCGCAGGACCTGAGCGACCTGGTGGCGTATCTGGAGACCTTGAAGTAGGCGACAGGGGTAGCGCCGCACGACAGAGATAAGCGAGAATATCCAGCCTCACCCGCGACCACCCCGCGTTGCGTCATTCCCGCGAAGGCGGGAATCCACCAGCGCGGCGCAAGACGGCGGGGCGAAGAGAAGGATGTCGAGCGCGGGACAAACGCCCGGAGGTAATGTTGTCGCGCACGACGCGAACTCGATGACTTGAGGCTTCCTGCACGTTGGTGGATTCCCGCCTTCGCGGGAATGACGGCGTCGAGGTGATGCGGTCAAAATTCAGGTAATTGCTGAAAATTGATTCAACCGCTCCTTGTCCCCCTTTGAAGGGGGTGCCCGAAGGGCGGGGGATGTTGGGACGTAGTAAGCGCTACGAAATAAATACGACACTACAGGACCTAGAACATGATTCGAATCGGTATGGCCGGCGCCCTCGGGCGCATGGGACGACGCATCCTTGAACTGACCGCCGCGGCGGAGGACCTCGAAATCGGCGGCATCATCGATGCGCCGCAGAACGCGGGGATGGAGTTCACCGTGGGCAGCGAAAGCGGCAAGCCGCAGACGCTTGTCGTCGGCAACGACCCCGGCGCGGAGATCGGCAAGAGCGACGCAATCATCGACTTCACCCTGGCGAATGTCTGCATGCCCACGGTGCGCCTTGCGGTGGAGAAGGGCGTGCCCTGCGTCATCGGCACCACGGGGCTGGACGACGCGCAGAAGGCGGAACTCGCGGAACTCGCGAAGCAGATCGCCATCGTCTTCGCACCGAACATGAGCGTCGGCGTGAACCTGCTCTTCAAGCTCACGCGCGAGGTGTCGGAGATCCTCGGGCTCGACTACAACTGCGAGATCACCGAGATCCACCACAACCTGAAGAAGGACGCGCCGAGCGGCACCGCAGTGCGCCTCGCCGAACGCGCGGCGGAAGGTCTTGGTCTCGATTACCATGAGCACGTCGCGCACGGCCGCGAAGGCATGGTCGGCGAGCGCCCGCGCGCCGAGATCGGCATGCACACCCTGCGCGGTGGCGATGTCGTGGGCGAGCACACCGTCGCCTTCATCGGCCAGGGCGAGCGCATCGAGCTGACGCACAAGGCGCACAACCGCGACAATTTCGCACGCGGCGCGCTCGTCGCCGCCCGCTTCGCCGTCAAGGCCAAGCCCGGCCTCTACGACATGCAGGACGTGCTGGGACTCAAGTAGCCCGGGGGTGTGCAGGACGTCGCAGTCTGTCTCCGGGGAGTGCATGAGCTTGCTCATGCCTCGTGGCGTTTCGCCGCGAGACGCGTCATTACGGTGCAGGCCGTGGAAGCGCGTAGGTGCGGACGAAGACTTGAAACATGAGGATGCGCCCGAGCTTCAGGGTAGCACCGGAGGCCTACTGGCGCGTCTCGCTGTCGCGAGGCATGAGCAAGCTCATGCACTCCGGGACGCGCACTACACCTCATGCAGCATTCTTTCGCCGCAGGCGCTATACTCGCACGAACCCTTGGGAGATATGCCACATGAAGACCCTGCTCGCCGCCATGGCTTTCACATGCCTTGCCCTCACCGCCACCGCTGAGCCGCTTGTGCTCCCGCTCTGGCCAGACGGTCCGCCGATGTCGAAGGGTACGGGCGAGGGCCACGATCCAACGCTCACCGTCTACCTTCCGGACGAGGCGACTGGCGTGGGTGTCGTCGTGTGTCCCGGCGGGGGCTATGGCAACCTTGCCGTGGATCACGAGGGGCAGCAGATCGCGGAATGGCTCAACGAGGCGGGCATCGCGGCCTTCGTGCTGCGTTACCGCCATGCACCGGACTACGGCCATCCCGTGCCGCTGATGGACGCACAACGCGCCGTACGCACCGTGCGCGCCAACGCGGGCGACTGGAAGGTCGACCCTGCGCGTATCGGGATGATTGGGTTTTCCGCAGGCGGTCACCTCACCGCAACTGCGGCGACGCAGCCGCAGGGCGGCGACCTCGGTGCGGCCGACCCGATCGAGTGGGCGAGCGCGGCACTGAACTTCGCGATTCTGGGGTACCCCGTCATCACCATGACCGACCCCTACACCCACAAGGGATCGCGTAAGAATCTGCTCGGCGAGAACCCCGACGACGACATGATCACGAGGATGTCCGCCGAGAAGAACGTAGACGAAGAGACGCCGCCTATCTTTATCGTCCACACGACCGAAGACCAATCCGTCCCCGTGCAGAACGCGTTGATGCTCTACGAGGCCTGCGTGCAGCACGGCGTGCCCGCCGAACTGCACGTGTACGAGAAAGGCCGCCACGGCCTCGGGCTTGGTGGTGGCGATCCCGCCTTCGCAACCTGGCCCGACCGTTGCCTCGACTGGCTCCGCGCACGCGCGATCTTGAAGTAGTCCACCGGGCGCGTTGCTTCCGAGGCGCCCCTAGGCCTTCGCGCGCCCTGCGTTCGCGGTGACGCTGAAGGCGACGGCGGCGACAATGGTCGTAATGCCGATCGCCGTCCAGCGGTCAAAGGCGTGGCCCCAGATAAACACGTCGTAGGCGGCGCCGAACACGATGTGCACGAGCCCGATCAGCGCGACCATCGGCGCGTAGCCACGGCCGTAGGCGCGGGTCATGAAGTACTGGCCAAAGGTACCGGCGACGCCCATCGCCGCGAGACCGACCCAGGCCGATGCGGCCAGCGCCGGTCCGGACTGTGTCCAGCCACCGAGGGCAAAGGCGAGCGCTGCAGAAACAATGGTGGCGCACGCCGCGTAGTGCGCCACCACGGCGGTGGCCGGCAGGTCACCACAGCGGCTCAGCGCCACCTTTGCCACGGCAATGACAAAGGCGCCCGCCAGTGCGACGAAGACGGGGAAACTGTCGCCCGCCAGCGCGTCGAGCGAGAAAGACGGCCGCTTGATCAGCCATACCCCGAAGAGCGCCAGCGCCATGCAGAACCAGGTGCGCGCGTGGATCGGTTCGCGAAAAACCACCGCGAGGATGACCACGAGCCAGAGCGGGTTGGTCGCGATGATGGCGGAAGCCTCGGTAATCGAGAGGTGCGTCAGGCTATAGAATGTGAAGAGCAGGCCGCAGGATCCGGCCAGGCTGCGGCACCACAGCGCCGGGGTGCCCACCACGATCGGCTTGCGCCCCAGCCGCCAGAGAACCGCGAGCGCAAAGACCAGCGTCAGGGCGATTCGGCCACAGGCGATCACGGGCCATGGCAAGACCCCGCCGAGGCCATGGGCGACACAGTTCATCACCGAAAACGCGAAGGCGGCGAAGAACATCTCGGTCGCGGCGCGGCGGTTCAGGCTGGCGGTGTTCTGGAGGAGGGCGGCATCGTGGGCAGTCATAGCTGCCCCCATTATCCCCGTTGGTGACCGTGCCATGCACGCTCGAGGATATTGTTGACATCGGGATGTAATACTACGAAGTGTTTGTTTCTTAACGATTCCATATCTGACCGTTTGGTCTTAAAGTATTGCTATAAAACGAGTTATGAGATATGATGCGCTCCGCGTTCTAGAAAAGGAGCCCCATTGAATCCCTCCAGCCTACCTCAGTTCATCGTTCGCAAGAAGTCCTATCTCCTCGCCTCGCTCGTCCTGGTGACCGGCTACACCGCCTGGGGGTCCTTCGCCCCGCTCATGGGCTACCCCCTGGAAGGGCAGTACTTCGACTCTGCCGGCGTTCGTCTGCACTACACCGATCAGGGCAGCGGTGAGCCCCTGATCCTGTTGCATGGCTTCGCCATGAATGGCGATCTCACCTGGCGGCGATCCGGCACCCTCGATGCGCTCGCCGAGCACTACCGCGTGATCACGCTCGACTGCCGCGGTCACAGCTACAGCGACAAGCCGCACGACCCCGAGGCCTATGGTCTGCGGTTGACCGACGATATCGTTCGCCTGATGAACCATCTGGACATCGAGAAGGCACACGTCGGCGGCCACTCGCTCGGCGGCATGATCTCCTTCAAGGCGCTGTCCCGCTATCCCGACCGCTTCCAGAGCGCGGTGATCAGCGGCTTCGGCTGGGCGGAGCCGGAAGAACGGCTGCCCGTGGCGCAGGCCCTGGCCAAGGCCCTCAAGGAAGGAGGCGGTTTCGATGTACTGCTGGAGACCCTGCGCCCCGGCGGCAAAGAACCCGATTGGATGACCGTCACCGTCGCGAACGCGGTGGTCGGCTACATGAACGATGAAGCCGCCCTCGCGGCGCTGGCCGATTCCATGGGCGCGCTCGCGGTACCCGAGTCCTACGTGCGCGTCAACGAGGTACCGGTGCTGTTTATCATCGGCAGCCTTGACCCGTTGGTGGCCGATGTGCGCCGGGCGGAAGGCGTGATGCAGCACCACGAGACCCGCATTATCGAAGGGGCCGATCACTTCTATATCCAGCGCGACCCGGCGTACCGCAGCGAGATCCTCGATTTCCTCTCGCGCCATCCCATCGCACCCGCGGCGACGCTGGACGACGCCGCCTGACCCGCGGCGGATCCACTTCCCACGTCCAATCAAACGACGAGCCCCGTGCAGCGGCGGGAAACGCTGCACGGGGCCGGTGGGAGTGGGACGGGACGTGAGGGAGAGTGGGAATGCTCACGCCCGACGGGAGTGGGGTTAAAGCGCGCCGAGCAAATGGTTGCGGAACATCAGTTCTCCCTTGCTGGCGTCCTCAAGCGGAATGTACTCACCGCTGAAACTGACGATGTTGTCGCCGCCCAGCACGATGACCAATACCGAACCTGACTGCAGCGCATCGGGAACACGGATGTCCGCGTCAACATCCTCCAAGACCTGGCCGCCGGTTTCGCCCGTCACTTCGACGGTAATCGTATTGCCTTCCAGATCACCGAGCGGGACATTGGTCAGCACCCGCGCGGTGGCCGGATCCTGATCCGCCGGGAACTCGCGAAAGTCGTCCATGTCGGCATCGTTCACCAACTTGACGTTCGTTACGGTGACCGTTCCGCTGGTGTTCACGACCCACACTTCAAAGGTGCCCGGGACCGTCGGACAGCCGGTAAAGGTGAATGCCGCGACGGTGCATAGAGCGGCGATGAATGTCTTTGTCATTTTCTGTCCTCCTTGTTGCCCGCGTCTGCGGTGTCTGGGTAATGCAACTTCGATGCCAGAAAATTCGCCTACATTCGTTACACCCTGAGGGGTGGGAACCAGGTCTGCTTTGCATTGTGCAAGGACCACGCAAAAGCGCACGTGCATCCGGCAAGGACTAGGCTATGAAAAATGCCCGGACCGTCGCCGGCCCGGGCAAAGCGAGGCTGTCTGTGTCCCCTTCAGTTCAGCGCAACCGCTGCCGCACCCTCGATCACGCGGAAGGTGAAGGACTCCGTAAAGAACAGCTCCACCTCGTCGCGATCGTGCTCCGCGTATCCGATGGAGAGGTCTTGTCCAATCGTGAGCTCGAAATCGCCGCCACGTTGCGACACCACCACACCCCCGTCGATGCCGGGGCTCCAGCAGATCGCGTGGCTCTCCAGCAACTGCTCCACCACCCGCGCAGGCGGGAAGCCGGGCTCCACACTCTGCATCAGGGTGCGGTAGCGATCCGTATCCAGCACGGCAGCATAGGGGCCTTCGACGCCCGCCGCCTTCAGCTGTTCAATGGCCGCCGCGATGGTATGCGAGTACTTCGCCGGGTCCTTCGGGAACGTGATCGCCGCATGCGGCGATGCCTCGCGGATGCCTGCGATACCCGCGGCCTCGAAGCCATGGTAGATCGCACGTTCCTCGAAGGTGGCGATCTTGCGCGCGGCCTGCTCCAGTGCATCCAGGTTGGGATTCTGCAGGCCACGATCCACGGAATCCAGCTCCATCTGTGCGATGCGGAAGGGTACCCGCACCTCGACCAGCGGCAACACCTCACGCGTGCCCCATGCGATGTCCTGGTCCTTCTGGGACTCGGCAAGGGTCAGGCGGCCCGTGTTGACCGCGGCATGTTCCCAGCCATGCGGACCCGACAGGTCGCACACGCTGCGCGCACTCAGGTGTGTGTGCAGCAGTTCGGTCGCTTCCGCGTCGATCAGTTTCCAGGCTTTCTCGGTGACGGGTGCAATATCCCGTTTGAGTAGGCTCTTCATGCCTTCTCTCCTTTCGTTGCCTTGGCCAAGCCGAGGCTGCCGTCCGTGTTCCCCTTCGCTTCGCCGTGGCCCACCTCGGTCAGGGGGCCCTCGGTAAACAGGTACTTGCGCAATTGCGCATCCAGCGCAGGCACGCGCCGCCGAAGCCATTCCAACGCCATCGCCGCGTGCTCGCACTCCTCGTCCTGATTGTGCTTGATGAGGCTGCGCAACTCCTCGTCCTCGGTCACATCGAGCCGGTGCTCGTACCAGTCGATGGCCTCGAACTCCTCGACCACACTGCAATAGGCGCGGTGGAGATCGCGCGTGCGCGCGCTCAATTCGGATGGCGGCTCGTGGTATTCAATGGTCATCTTCGTCTCCTTGGGTTGGGTATCTATGGTGCTCGCGCCGGACACGCGCCGGTGGGTTCGGTGCGCAACCCGGTCGGTGCGGGAAAACGCCCCGCGCCGGCGAAGTTTCGGCGCGGGGTTGAGCGGAACGCGGGCGCCGAAGTGCTACGGGCAAATCGGAACCACGACGATCAGAAACGCGATTCAGTCCCCGGCACCGCGGGACGCCGGAACCTTCGATGCTTAGGGGGCCATTGCGGTCTGCCGAATCAAAGCGCAATATCCATGCCACCACCGTCGTCCCCTCAACGTGCCAACGGTGGCCGGTTATCGAGGATGATCTGAAGTGCGGCGTGGCGCTCGGCGATGTCGGCGCGGTCGTTCTGTTCCTGGATATGCGCTTCCGCCGCGCGCAGCACCATCTCGGCTTGCCGCGCCACGGCATCACGATCCGCATCGCGGCGAGCCACCCGGGCGATTGTCGTAAGCGCTTCAACAATGCGGATCAGAATGGCGACACTCTCACATCCATACTGCCGAATCTGGTCAAAGGCCGCGTTCAGCGCGGAGGAGAAGCTCTCGGGTTGCACGATGACGCGCAACGCACCCGCGTCGTCGTAGCGATAGGCGCTGGGTATCTCGCGTTGTGCGAGCCGCGCGAGGGCCGCGCCCAGCCGGTCGACACAGTTCACCGCGGTGAAGGGATCGTTGATCCCCGCGGACAAGGCGCGCACGGCCACCTCCGTCAGCTCATCAATGGCGCATTCGAGATCTTGCCGCGGTGTGCGGCGGTTGCCGAAAACACAGATTTCGTTCAGTGCCGATTCCAGGTCCTCCGAAAACTTCTCCGCGGGCCAGACGGCCGCGATCGTTTCGCCGCGCGCGACAAACTGCCCCGGCCGGTGGAGGAAACGGACAAGCACGTCCTCGCGTCTCGCGAGACGAAAGAGATCCTCTTGATCCAGGCCCTGCAGATAGCCCTCGTTGCGTGCCTGTATCGGGGCGAAGGCGTCTTCCGCCGGAAGATCCTCCGGCCGATCCAGGGGCGAACCGCCTTCGCCAAGCGCCTTGGGGAAGAGGCGGAGAATCGCACGATCCAAATCGCAGGCCACGGACTCGACAATGTTCGGCGTCTGGATCAACTGTGCCACGCGGTGGATGAAGAAGATGAGATATCCCAGGCCGAAGATGGCACAGAGCAGCGCAAATATCATGGAGAGGTGCGGCACAAAGCCGTTGTTCTCGATATCCTTCACGATGGTGAGAAGAATCAGACAGTACACCGCCGTTGAGAGATACAGCCCCAGAGCGAAGTGTGTGGAGCGTTCCGCCATGAAGGTTCGGAGCAGACGCGGCCCCAACTGCGACGACGCGATCGACAGCGTGAGGATCGTGATCGAAAAGACGACGCCGACGATCGATACGTTTGCGCTGGCGATGCTCGCCAGAATCGTCTGTGCGGACCGTGGCGTAATCTCCAGCCACATGAACTGCTGGATGACATCCGGCTTGAAGCGCGCATCGACGACTGGCAGGCCCAAGGCCATGAGCACCATGCCCGTGGCCATGCTGCCGGGCACGAGCCAGTAGCTCGATACGATCGTATCCCACAGGTTCAAGAGGCGCGTGCGCACGCTTCGCCCTCCTTCCCACCCAGCGCCTTCCGGACGCGCGCGTCAGGAACCGGGCAACAAGTTTGTGCTCCCGCAGTGTAACGAATCTGTCCGATCGAGGCGTAGCGGCGCAACGGCACCCACGGGGTGTGTGCGATCGATACGGCCCAGAAGCACGGAAACGGCGTAAGCCAAGGGGGGGCGACCGAATTTGCGGGATTCCCGGTATTCGGGCACTTGGCCAGGATATTGCCCCTGTTTCGCGCGGCGACCCGGGACATGAGTACGCTTGTGGGTCCGA